>NZ_LMRM01000015.1:0-67220 GCF_001426045.1 Methylobacterium sp. Leaf94 | reverse complement strand
CCCATGCGCATCTTGGTGACGGGCGGCTGCGGCTTCATCGGATCGGCTCTGGTCCTGCACCTGGTGCAGGACCTCGGACATGCGGTGGCGACGCTCGACGCGCTGACCTACGCGGCCAACCCGATCTCGCTCCAGCCGCTGGCGGGCAACCCGCGCCACCGGCTCGTCGAGGCCGACATCTGCGACCCGGGGGCCGTGCACGCCCTCTACGCCGACTTCCGGCCCGAGGCGGTGATGCACCTGGCCGCCGAGAGCCATGTCGACCGCTCGATCACCGATCCGGGTGCCTTCATCCGCACCAACGTGGTCGGCACCCAGGTCATGCTGGACGGGGCCCGCAGCCACTGGGACGGGCTCGCCGGCGCCGAGAAGGCGGCCTTCCGCTTCCTGCACGTCTCCACCGACGAGGTCTACGGCTCGCTGCCGCCCGACGGCTTCTTTACCGAAGCCAGCCGCTACGACCCGCGCTCGCCCTACTCGGCCTCCAAGGCCGCCTCCGACCACCTGGCCCGCGCCTGGCACGAGACCTACGGCCTGCCGGTCCTGGTGACGAACTGCTCGAACAACTACGGCCCGCGCCACTTCCCCGAGAAGCTCATCCCGCTGATGATCCTCAACGCCCTGGAGGGCAAGCCGCTGCCCGTCTACGGCGACGGCCTGAACGAGCGCGACTGGATCCACGTGGAGGACCATGCCCGCGGCCTCGTGGCCGTGCTCGAGAGGGGCCGGGTCGGCGAGACCTACCTGCTGGGCGGGCGCGCGGTGCGCAACAACCTCAGCGTCGTCCACGCGCTCTGCGCCGCCTTCGACCGCCTGCGCCCGGACCACGCCCCCCACGACCGGCTGATCACCTCCGTCGCCGACCGGCCCGGCCACGACCGGCGCTACGCCATCGACCCGTCCAAGGCCAAGGCCGAGCTCGGCTGGCATCCGACCAAGGACTTCGAGCGGGCCCTGGAGGAGACCGTGCGCTGGTATCTGGCCAACGAAGCCTGGTGGCGCCCGATCCGCGAGGGCCGCTACACCGGCGAGCGCCTCGGGCTCGGCCAGGGCGCCGCCCCCGCCCCGAGCGCCTGAGGCCGCCTGATGCCCGAGTCACTGGACATCCTCATCCTCGGTGGTGCCGGCCAGGTCGGCACCGAGCTGCAGAACCCGGCGCTCTGGGAGGCGGGCACCCGCCTGCACGCCCCGAGCCGCACGGCGCTCGACGTCACCGACGCCGCCGCCATCGACGCCGCCCTGAGCGCGCGCCCCTACGGGGCGGTGGTCAACGCGGCCGCCTACACCGCCGTGGACAAGGCCGAGAGCGAGATCGCCGCGGCCTGGGCCCTGAACGCGGTGGCGCCGGCGCTCCTGGCCGCCGCCACCGCCCAGGCCGGCATCCCCCTCGTCCACGTCTCCACCGACTACGTCTTCGACGGTCGCACAGAGGCCCCCTGCACCCCCGACACGCCGGTCGACCCGCGGAGCGTCTACGGCGCCAGCAAGGCGGCCGGCGAGATCGCGGTGCGCAGCGCCAACCCCCGCCACGCCATCCTCCGCACCGCCTGGGTGGTGAGCCCGCACCGGGGCAACTTCGTCAAGACGATGCTGCGCCTGTCGAACGAGCGCGAACGCCTCAGCGTGGTCGACGACCAGCACGGCAACCCGACCAGCGCGGGCGACCTCGCCGCGGGCCTGGCGGCGATCGCCCAGGCGCTGGCGCGCGATCCCACCGCCCCCACCGGCACGCACCACTTCGTCAATGCGGGCGCCACCACCTGGTGCGGCTTTGCCCGCGCCATCGTGGCGGGCGCGGCCCGGCGCGGGGCCCGTTGCGTCCCGGTCGACGCTATTCCCACCAGCGCCTTCCCGACCCCGGCGCGGCGCCCGGCCCATTCGGTGCTGTCGACCGCGAGCCTGACGGCCGCCTACGGCCTGAAGCCGCGGCCCTGGGAACAGGCCCTCGACGACATCCTCGACCGGCTGGTCGGCCCTGAACGGACAACGACGGAGACACAGGCATGAAGGGGATCGTTCTGGCCGGCGGCACGGGCACGCGCCTGCACCCGGCCACGCTGTCGATCAACAAGCAGCTGCTGCCGGTCTACGACAAGCCGATGATCTACTACCCGGTCTCAGTGCTGATGCTGGCGGGCATCCGCGAGATCCTGATCATCTCCAGCCCCGAGCACCTGGACAACTACAAGCGCCTGTTCGGCACCGGCGAGCAGTTCGGGCTGTCCTTCAGCTACGCGCTCCAGCCCCGGCCGGAAGGGCTGGCCCAGGCCTTCCTGATCGGGCGCGACTTCGTGGGTGCGGACAGCGTGGCCCTGGTGCTGGGCGACAACCTGTTCTTCGGCTCGGGCATGCGCGAGATGCTGGCCCAAGCCCGGGCCCGCGAGAGCGGCGCCACGGTGTTTGCCTACCACGTCGACGATCCCTCGGCCTACGGCGTGGTCACCCTCGGCCCGGACGGGCGGCCCCTGCGCCTCGTCGAGAAGCCGGTGACCCCCGAGAGCCCCTGGGCGGTGACGGGCCTGTACTTCTACGACAACCAGGTCCTCGACATTGCCGCGGCGGTGACGCCCTCGGCCCGGGGCGAGCTCGAGATCACCAGCGTCAACGAGACCTATCTCGAGCGCGGGCAGCTGCACGTGGAGCGCATGAGCCGCGGCTATGCCTGGCTCGACACGGGCACCCATGACAGCCTACTGGAGGCGGCCGAGTTCGTGCGCACGCTCCAGCACCGCCAGGGCCTGCAGGTGGCCTGCCTGGAAGAGATCGCCTACCTGCAGGGCTTCATCGGCAAGGAGCAGCTCGTCGCCCGCGGCAAGCTCTTCGCCAAAACCGCCTACGGACAGAACCTCCTCAAACTCGCACAGGAAGACCAGACCGGCCGCCTCGTACGATNCATCGGCAAGGAGCAGCTCGTCGCCCGCGGCAAGCTCTTCGCCAAAACCGCCTACGGACAGAACCTCCTCAAACTCGCACAGGAAGACCAGACCGGCCGCCTCGTACGATAGCCAAGGACAGGGACGGGCTGAATGACGGCCGGCAGGGGACCTCCTGGCAAAGGACCTCGCACGGCCCGAGGCGGTCGGCTATAATTGCGGATATGGAGACTCAATACATGATGTTCCCGAAGATGCTAAGAACGTCCAAGGTCGGGTTGGGTCGCTCGAGCGGGCAAACCGGACGGCTCTTTCGGTCTGCGTTCTGGTGCCGCGCAGTGATGAGGATCGTGCTCTTCCTGTCGATGCCATCGATAGTCCAAGGGGTTGCCAATGCTGAAGGGCGGCGCCCTTTGGGCGGCAGCTCTCCCTGTATCGCCGGAGATCCCGTGCGGGCAGGCTGTCAATCGAGCCCGATCTACAATGCCCCGCCAGGGGCACCAAATCTCATTCAACAGGCACCTGATACCTCGGCGCGCCGCACGTTCGGAACCTCTCAGCGTCCGAGGATCGAGACTCGCGAAGGTGTACCTCAACGATAGGAGGCTTGGAGCGCACAATCGTCGTGTGGGACTGACTTCCGAGGCGACGTCCGCCAGCACCTGCCTCTGCAATGATGAATCGGGCACCAGACGACGAAGCCGGGCGTCCTCGTGCTCCGGACCTTTCATCTTTCTGTCCTGATCGACCTTCGGACCGCCAGACTTCCTGCGCCAGCGGTCGAAGCTTCGCTCGGAGATGTCCGCCTCGTTGAACACGCGACGGCGACGCTCTTGCCTTGCGCCGTCTGAACCTCGATCTGGCGCAGCATCAGCAAGGCCTGCTCCGAGCGCGGCCTATCTCCTCGCTTCATTCCCGATTCCTCTGGTCCTGGCCGATCCTCTCCATCAGCCCGGTCCAAAGCCAGCCGAGCTGCGATGTGTTCCAAGTGTTTTCTTGATCAGTCTTGCGTCGGCGTGTGCGACGTCTATGTTTTTCTCAAAAATGCTATCGTTTGATGGAGTATCTTCGAAGGCTGCGGTCCCAACGCCATGATTGCGACGCAAAATTCGCTATCTTCGACTGCGCCGATGGGTAGCATAGGATTTGCCCTCGACAACTGTATGGTGCGGTGCGGTGCGAGATCAGGTATCAGCAAGCTTCGCAGGAGGGCGGATGTCGATGCGGTGGGCGTTGAAGGCAGCCAATTTCCGAGCCGCTTTGGCCGGATCGATTATTGCCATTGGAACCTTGGGCGGGACATCTACAGCGTTCGCCGACTATCGAATCGCCGCTGGAGATGTCCTCGAACTTAATGTCTATGGCATTAGCCTTCAGCGACGCGAGACCGTGGATCCCGACGGCAACATCTCTATGCCTCTCATCGGTCAGACTCACGCCGAGGGACTGACCCTCGTTGAGCTCCTTGACCGACTTCGTTCTCTGATTTCCGCTAAATCCTACAATCAGCGTCTGCCCGATGGGCGCGAGGCCGTGACCGTAATCGCGCCGGACGAAGTGTCGATCTCAATCGTCGAATACAGGCCGGTCTATCTGAAAGGTGATGTGGCTCAACCGAGCGAGCAGGCGTTTCGCCCAGGAATGACAGTTCGCCAAGCTGTGGCCCGTTCCGGCGGGTACGACATCGTGCGATCCAGAATTGAAAGCTCGCCGCTGTCGTCCCTCGACTCGCTCGACGAGTATCGAAAACTTTGGCTGGACCGCGTGCGTCTGGGTGGTCGCATCGACTTTTATCGCGATGCTCTTGGGCGACCGGGAGAAGCGGAGCCGATACCAGTCGGCCGCAATCCGCTCGTTGAAGCTGTTGAGAAAGGAATTCGCAAGAGCGAGATCGACCGGCTCGCTGCCAAGCAGGCAGGTTATCGAGACGTCTACAAAGGATTTGAGAAGAATATCGCGAATGCCATCGAGCGCATGCGTGTGTTGGAAAATCAGATCAAATCGGAGGAAGACGGGAGCAAGAGCGATGCGGAGGATGCTGAGCGTATCGCAGAGCTCTATCGGCGCGGTTCCGTTCCCTTGACGCGCGTTTCCGATGCTCGGCGCCTAGCCTTGCTCTCGGCATCCCGCATGCTGCAGGTCTCGGCAAACATCGAAGTCGCGAAGAAGGAACGCGTTACAGCCGAGACTGATCTTCAGCGTACCAAGAACGACCATCTGGCCGAGATGATGACCGATCTCTCGGACACAAGTTCGGACCTGAGAAAGACGAATTCGCGGATTGATGCCGTCTGGGATAAGATCAGCTACATCACGGCGCTACGCTCCCAGCTTGCTGGCGGCGGCGGCTCGCCGCAGAGCATCACGATTTTCCGCAAGGTCGGAGCTTCCACGGTCCCACAGCGTGCCAACGAAGATACACCTCTCGAGCCCGGCGATGTGATCGAGGTCCGGCTTCAAGTTGATTCGGCAAAACTGTTCAGCGGCCCGTCTACCGCCTCGAACTGAACGCGAGGCGGGCCTCTTGATCGCGCAGAGTGGCCAGCCAAGGGCTGGTCGCGACCAAGCGGAAATCGGCGTGTTGCTCGCGGTCGATGTTAATGGTCCGCGTCGGCAGCGTACGGCCGATCGAACGCTTGGCGACGAAGCGGTTCTCCCTTTCACGTGAAGCCCGTCCGCACGATTCACCACAAATGTACACCCAGCCTTATGGGTTGCATGCTCTAACCCAATCTCCTCGGTGGATGACTTGATTGGGACGCAAGCCATGGCGCAAATCTGGCTGACCTATGATGAAATGGCCTCAGTCTTCGGTGTCACCAGCGAAGATGCTCGAAGCGGCGCAATCGCGAACGGCTGGGGGCGTATGAAGGATAGGTCCGGTACGAAATACGTCCGGTTGTCGCCGAGTCTTGCTGACGAATATCTTTCTCGCATCGCGAAGCATCGCCAGTTTGTCTCACAGGGAGCCATTCAGATCGACGCTCAAGCGAATGCGAGGTGTGCGGTCCCGGGATGAGATCATGCCTCATCGCAGGATAACGCGGCGATGAGGCGATCTTTCTGTAGCTCAGTCAAAAAATCAGTCCGCGGCTGATCGCACACGGACCTGCCATGTACCCCCAAGGTGACCACGGCCTTGGAAAATTCGTGCGGACCGATCCGAAAATTTCATGATCGAGGCCCGCGCGGAGCGAGAACGTATGGTGCCGGTTGCGGGACTTGAACTCGCGACCTACCGCTTACAAGGCGGTTGCTCTACCAGCTGAGCTAAACCGGCGTGCGTTCCTGCGCTACCAGTGCCGTTGGCCCGGCGCAAGCCCGAGTAGGGGGGACGGTGCCGGATCGGCGGCTGTCAGGCGGCGCGATCGTCGAGGCGGCGGGTATCGGCGAAGATGCGGCCGTCCGGGAAACGGTAGCGGATGGTCTCCGTCAGGCGCCCCTGCGCGCGGATGTCGATGGCCTCCGGGCGGGTGAGACGGTCCTGCGCCGCCATGGCTTCGACGGCCGTCATCGGGACGTCGCGGCCGCCGCCGAGCTGGCGCCACCACTGGACCGCCTTCTCGCGCGGGTAACCGACCTGCGCGAGGCCGACCACGATCCAGTGGTGCCGGCCATCGCAGAGGTGAAACGTGATCGCGAGGTCTTCCGCCGAACCGGAACGGGCGCGGGTGGCGAAGGTCCAGCCGGCGACGCCCTGCCAAGCCGATCCTGCGCGGACGGGCATCGGCCGGGAGAGGATCGGATGGGCGTCGTCGGCGGAGGCCTCGTGGCCCGGGTCGTCCCGCTCCGCCTCGGGCTCGACCCAGCAGGCCTCGCAGGTGCTGGCGTTGAGCGCGATCAGCGCGCCGCAGCCGGGGCAGGGCTTCGCCCGGATCTCGCCCTCGCGTCCCCGGATCGCGGCGGCGCTGCGCGCGGTGACGATGTCGACCGGACCGTGCATGCGGACGAGGCCGGCATAGTCGAGGATCAGGGCGTCCGCCTTGTCCGGAGCCCGGCGCAGGGCACGACCGACCTGCTGCACGTAGAGCCCGGTGCTCTGGGTCGGGCGCAGCAGGGCGACGAGGTCGACCTGGGGCACGTTGAAGCCGGTGGCGAGGACGCCGACCGAGGTCAGGCAGCGGATCCGGCCCTCGCGGAACGCCCGGACGATGCGGTCCCGCGCCCGCCTGGGCGTCTCGCCCGAGAGGGTCTCGCAGCTGTGGCCCTCGGCCCGGATCGCGTCGCGCACCGCCGTGGCGTGGGCGACGCCGGCGCAGAAGGCGAGCCAGGCCCGGCGGCCCTGCCCGTAGCCGACCATCTCCCCCACCGCCGCGCGGGTGATCCAGTCCTGGTTGACGGCGGCCTCGAGGGCGCTCGGGATGTAGTCGCCCCCGCGCCGCGGCACCCCCGTGACGTCGAGGGTCGTGGCGGTGGCCTTGGAGATGAGCGGCGCGAGGTAGCCCTGGTGGATCAGGTCGCCGACATTGGCCTCGTAGACGATGGCTTCGAACAACCGGCCGGGGCCCGCGTCGAGGCGCCCGCTGTCGAGGCGGTAGGGCGTGGCCGTCAGGCCGACGACGCGCAGGTCGCGGCGCTCGGCGCGCAGGGCGGCCAGGAAGCGGCCGTAGCGGGTCTCGGCGTCGCGGGGGATGAGATGGGCTTCGTCTACGACCACGAGGTCGAACGCGTCGAGGTCGCGGGTCCGGTTCCAGATCGACTGGATGCCGCAGAACAGCACCTGTGCGCCGGCCTCGCGGCGACCGAGGCCGGCGGAATAGATACCCGCCGGTGCCTCCGGCCAGAGCGCCAGGAGTTCGCGGTGGTTCTGTGCGATGAGTTCGCGGCTGTGGGTGACGACGACGATGCGATGGCGGGGATCGCGATCGAGCATCTCTCGCACCAGGGCGGCGATCACCAGCGACTTGCCGGCACCGGTCGGCAGGACGATGAGGCCCGGGCCCTCCTGTCGTGCCCAGGAAGCATAGAGGGCGTCGAGGCTGGCGCGCTGATAGGGGCGGAGATCCATCGGCGGCGTTTCTAGCGCCTGCCGCCTCCGGCGTCCGTGGCCAATCTGCCGCGCGTCCGCGCCGTCGCCGTCTGACTCCCCACGGCCCCGGCACGCCAGGGGCTGTCCATCGGGCCGGTAGGCCGTTCCGGTCCAGACCGCAGAAGTCTCCGACGGTTGGATCGGCACGTGTCGGGGCTGTCGCTCGGCCCTGCACGAGTGCGGCGGCCTTCGTGTCTCCGGAGCGGCCCTTAGCGTCGGACACGGTCTGCGCCAAGCCCTTTCGGAACCCGTGCTCTCGAAGTCCGATCGCCCGTCAGGCCAGGCGGGTCCGGCCAAGACGCTCCGCCGGACCCGCCTCGTCGAGCGGAGGCCGGACTCAGGCCGCCGCCAGGGCTGCCGCCATCTTCTGCGCGAAGGCGACGGGATCCCGCGGCGTGTCGCCGTCCTGCACCCGGGCGAGGTCGAGGAGGGTCCCGGCCGCGTTGGTGATCGCCTCTTGCGCCTCGACCTTGGCGCTGAGCGCGCGGATCAGGGGATGGCGCGGATTAATCTCCAGGACCGGCATACCGCCGCCGCCCCGGCCGGCCCGGCGCAGGAGCCGCTGCATCTGCAGGTCCGGGCCATGGCCGGAGGCGGAGAGCACCACGGCGCTCTCGACCAGGCGGTCGGTGGCGCGCACGTCGGAGACGTCGGGGCCGAGCGCGTCCTTGAGTGCCGCGACCAGGGCCTCGACGGAGGCCGGGGCTTCTTCGCCCTCGGGCGTTTCGCCCGCGAACTTCGAGAGGTCGACGGCCCCTTGCGTAACCGAGCGCAGGGGCTTGTCGTCGAAGCGGGCCAGGGCCTCGGGCCAGAAGGCGTCGACGTGGTCGGAGAGCAGCAGCACCTCGATGCCGCGGGCGCGGAAACCCTCGAGCTGGGGCGAGCGCTTCAGGGCGTCGGCATCATCGGCGACGAGATAGTAGATCGCCTCCTGACCGTCCTTCATCCGCGAAACGTACTCGGGCAGGGAGGTCCAGCCCTCGACGGCGGAGGAGTGGAAGCGCAAGAGCGGCGCGATCTCGGGCCGCCGCTCGTGATCCTCGTAGATGCCCTCCTTGAGGACGGGTCCGAAATTCTCCCAGAACGGGCGGTAGCCCTCGGCGTCCTTGGCCCGGGTGGTGAGTTCGGAGAGGACGCGGCCGGTGACAGCGCGGCGGATCTTGGTGAGCACCGGGGTCGCCTGCAGCATCTCGCGGGAGACGTTGAGGGGCAGGTCCTCGGTGTCGACCACGCCCTGCACGAAGCGCAGCCAGGAGGGGAGGAGCTCCGCCTCGTCGGTGATGAACATGCGACGGACGTGCAGGCGCACCTTGCTGGCGCGCTCGCCCTCCACCGCCTGGAACGGCTTCATGCCAGGCACGAACAGCAGCGCGGAGAATTCCAGCGCCCCTTCGGCGCGCCAGTGCAGGGTCGCCCAGGGCTCGTCGAAGTTCATGCCGACATGGCGGTAGAACTCGGTGTACTGCTCCGGCGTCACCTCGGACTTCGCCTTACGCCACAGGGCCGTGCCCTGGTTGGCGTTCTCCTCCTTGCCGTCCTCGCCGCGGATCGCGATCGGCACGGTGATGTGGTCGGCCCATTTGCGCACGACGTGGTCGAGCCGGTAGCTCTCCAGGTACTCGTCGGCATCCTCCTTGAGGTGCAGGACGATGTCGGTGCCGGGCTCCGCCCGGGTGGCGGGCTCCAGGGTGTAGCTGCCCTGGCCCTCGGACGCCCAGGTCCAGGCCTCCTCGGAGCCGGCCCGGCGCGAGGTGACGGTGACCCGGTCGGCGACCATGAAGGCCGAGTAGAAGCCGACGCCGAACTGGCCGATGAGGCTCGGCTTGTCCTCGGGCCTGGCGTCGCTGAGGGTCTGGCTGAAGGCGCGGGTGCCCGAGCGGGCGATGGTGCCGAGGTTCTGGGCCAGCTCCGACTTCGTCATGCCGATGCCGGCATCGGTGATGGTCAGGGTGCGGGCCGCCTTGTCCGCCGCGATGCGGACCTTGGCGTCGGCGGGCAGCGCGGAGGCCTGATCGGTCAGCGCCTCGAAGCGGCGCCGGTCCATGGCGTCGGCGGCGTTGGCCACCAACTCACGCAGGAAGATCTCCCGGTCGGAATAGAGGGCATGGACCACGAGGTCCAACAGACGCCCGACCTCGGCACCGAATTCGTGCCGTTCCACGGTGTCGCTCAAGGGACCGCCTCCTGATGTCGAAGAAAGGATGAAGCGAGCGCGATATGCCGTCGCGCCCCGGCGAATTCAATGGCGGCCAAGGTCCAGAAGGGTCTGGGCGGGGAGGGGATAGGTCGGACGCGGACCGGCATGCGCGGCGCGCAAACCCGATTTCCCGCTGCCGGCGCGCAACCTTCGCGGGTCTCGGGCGTAGCCGTGCCTTCACGACACATGACGTCCCTTCCCCTCACGACAGCGAGACGGCCCGAGATGGAACCGATGAAGCCGATGAAGCCCATGGAACCCATGAAGCCCATGGAGCCGATGAAGGGATCCGACCCGTGGTGGCCGCAGGAACTGGGGCAGCCCTCCACCAGCGGCGGCCAGAACGACATGCGCTACGCGTTCTTTCCCAACAAGCACCGCCTGCTGATCGAGCGGGACGGCAAGCGGACGACCTATGACAGCGGCGATCACCGGATCAGCGGCGTCTCGCAGTCGAACGGACGCTCGCCGACCTTCACGAGCCAGAACGGCGACGTCGCCGTGGACGACCTCAAGGTCGTCGACTGATCCCGGACCGTCGCCGGGGCTCGGTCGCCGGGCGCGGGTCCTGGCGGTCGCGCCGAGCGGGGCGCCGTCAGGCCACCGCCCGGGCAGCGTCGCTGTTCCCGCGCGACCAGCGTTCGATCGCCTTGGGGACTTCGGAGGCCGGACTCGGCTTGGCGAAGAAGTAGCCCTGGCCCTCGTCGCAGCCCTCGCTGCGCAGGCGATCGAACTGCGCCTCCGTCTCGATCCCCTCGGCGGTGGTGCGCATCCCAAGGCTGAGACCGAGGCCGATCACGGCCCGGACGATGAGGCCGGAATCGGTCTTGTTGGTGATGTCGCGGACGAAGGACTGGTCGATCTTGATCTTGTCGAAGGGGAAACTTCGCAGGTAGCTCAAGGACGAGTAGCCGGTGCCGAAATCGTCCATGGCGATCCGGACTCCGAGGCGGCGAAGGGCGTAGAGCGTCGCCAGGGTGGCGAGGTTGTCCTTGAGGAGCACCGATTCGGTGATCTCGAGCTCGAGCCGCCCCGGCGGCAGCCGGCTCTGCGCTAGGGCTTGACGGACGGCCTCGACGATGACCTCGTCGCGGAACTGCACCGCCGAGACGTTGACGGCGACCTTGATGCCGTCGGGCCAGCGCATCGCCTCGGTGCAGGCGGTGGTGAGGCACCAGGCGCCCAGCGGCACGATGAGACCGATCTCCTCGGCGACCGCGATGAAGTCGCCCGGCGGAACGAGGCCGCGCACGGGGTGGCGCCAGCGCACCAGGGCCTCGAAGCCGCCGATGCGCCGGGCGCGGAAGTCGTAGATCGGCTGGTAGTGCAGCTCGAACTCCTCGCGCGCCAGGGCCTCGCGCAGGTCGAGTTCGAGGGCCCGGCGGGCCTGGAGGCTGACATCCATCTCCGCCTCGAAGAAGCGCCAGGTCCCGCGCCCATCCGCCTTGGCGCGGTAGAGCGCGACGTCGGCATTCTTGAGGAGCTTGTCGCAGGTGGTGCCGTCGCCGGGCGCGAAGCAGATGCCGATGCTGACGCCGACGCTCGCACGGTGGCCGTCGAGGTCGTAGGGCGCGCTGACCACCTCGACGATCCGCCGGGCGAGCACGGCGGCGTCCCGGGGCTGCTCGGCCTGTGACAGGATGATCGCGAACTCGTCGCCCCCGAGGCGGGCCACGGTGTCGACCTCGCGCACGCAGGCACGCAGGCGGTCGGCGACCGCCCGCAGCAAGGCATCGCCCACGGGGTGGCCAAGCGTGTCGTTGACTTCCTTGAAGCGGTCGAGGTCGAGGCAGAGCACCGCGAACGGGCTGCCGCGTCCGAGGTGGGCGACCGCTTCCTCGATCCGCTCGCCGAACATCGCCCGGTTCGGCAGGCCCGTGAGCACGTCGTGCCGGGCCATGAAGGCGATGCGCGCATCCGCTTCGCGGCGCTCGGTGACGTCCTCGTAGGTCGCCACGAGGCCGCCCCCGCGCACCGCCTTGTGCGAGACCGCGACCACGCGCCCGTCGCCGAGGTGGAGGAAGTCGGAATCGACTGCGCCGCCGCTGGCGGTCTCGGCCTGGGCCAGGGCGAAGGCATCGGGCTCGGGCTGCGGGTAGTCCCCGCGCGCGGCGCTGAGCCCCGCGACGTCGCGATAGGGCAGACCGAGGGGAAGCTGCCCGGGCTCGAGGCTGAAGATCTCGCAGTAGCGCCGGTTCACGACGGTGAGGCGGCCGTCGGCGTCGAAGAGGCAGAGGCCCTGGGACATGTTGTCGAGGGCGGTGTCGAGGCGCAGGTTGGTGGCCTGGAGGATGGCTTCCTGCTCCTTCAGGAGCGTGATGTCGCTGCAGACCGCGATGAAGCCGCCCGTGCGCGTGGCGCTCCGGCTGATCCGAAGCCAACGGCCATCGCCGAGGCGCAGCTCGCTGCGCTCGTCGGTCGTGGCAAGGAGCGCCTGGGCGAGGCTGCCCGGACCGGCTTCACCCGCCGCGAGCGCGGCGATCGTGCGGCCCGCGGGCCGGGTCCCGGCGGCGAAGCCGAGGTAGTCCTCCGCCTGGCTGTTGGTGAGGCTGATCCGCCCGGCCTCGTCGACGACCACGATCCCCTCCCGGGAGGTCTCCAGGGCATCGGCGAGGCGGTCCTCGGCGGAAATCCGCTGTGCGACCTCCTTCTCCATCGCACGGCGGATGTTGTCGCGCATGGTGCCCATGGCCGACAGAAGCGTGCCGACCTCATCGGCCCCTCCGGCCGGCATCGTGCCGCTGAGGTCGCCGCCCGCGATGCGGGTGGCGACCTGCGAAGCATCGGCGAGCGGCCCCATGATGCGGCGCGCCAGGCAGAAGGCGACGGTCCCGGAAAGCAGCACGGCGATCAGGGTGCCCAGGAGGTTGAGCCGGGTCTCACGGGCCACGATGGCGCGGGCCTGCTGCCGATAGATGAAGCCGTCGCCGGCCGTATAGTTGATGAACAGGTCGAAGTTTTCCTCCGCCACCGCCGCGTGGCGGTCGAGCTCCGCATAGGCAGCCTCGCTCCGGCCGAAATCGGTGATCCTGGCGCGGGCCTCCGTCCACGCGGACACCGCGCGCTCGGCCGCCTGCGCCGCGCGGGTCGCACGCTCGGATTGGGCGCGCTCCACGGCGATCTCGAGGTCCTCGGCGAGGAGGCGCTGCAGGCTGGCGAAGCGCTCGTCGAGGCGGGTGCGGGCCGCCGGATCGGTGACCATCCAGCGCCGGGCCTCGGCCGTGCGCATCCCGGCGAAGTCGGTGGCGGCGGCCCGGGCATAATTGATGGACATCAGAGACCGGTCGAAGGTCTGGCTGACCAGTTCGTCGGCGCGGCGGATGCTCGACGCCGCCGACAACCCGAGCGCCCCCGTGATGGCGCTCATCACGAGGAACGCGATCACGATCCGTCCCCGGATCGTGCCGAGCATCGCGGCGACGGCCTCCGCGAGCCGCCGGCCGGGACGCGCCCGCGATGTCATCGGGTCTGCGGGCGATGTCATCCAGCCTTGTCCCGTCCCATCATCGCAGCAGGATGACCGAAAGACGTTAAGGCGATCTTGAGATCGGGCCGGCAGTTTATCCCCTTAACCGGACTTTCACTCAGGCGTTTTATGGTTGTGGAGGTCGAAAGGCTCTTGAGCATCGAGACTGCTCGTCGTGGTTCGGTCGCGGCTCGTTTCGATCCTGATCGTCGTTGAACGAACGGAAAACCGATGCGGCCCTCGACAATTGCTTGCCTGGCCTTCGGGCTTCTTGGTGCGATGAGTGGCGGGCTTGCCTGGGCCACCGTCGGTGCGCCCAGCCTGCACGTGTCCCAGAAGGGGCGCGCCTTTCAACCCAATGCCCTTACGGTTCCACGCGGTGCCAACGTGGAGATCGTCAACGACGACGGCGACCTGCTTCACCACGTCTACATCGATGCGCCGGACTTCACGTTCGATTCGGGAGACCTGAGGCCCGGGAGCCGGACCCAGGTCGTCTTCAACGTGGCTGGGACCTTCGCCGTCCTGTGCGGGATCCATCCGAAGATGAAGTTGACCGTACGGGTCGACGGCCGCTGACATCCGGGGCGATCGACCGTCTCCGAATCGAGCGCCGCCGGGGCTCCCGCCGGAGCCGCCCGCGGCGCTTCCCGTCGCGCCCGCACGGCGCGCGAGCGACCCTCAGAGCAGGGTCGACCCCTGCAGCACGGCGTGGGCGCCGTAGTAGAGGCCGAGAAAGGCCGTCAGCGCCGCCCCATAGCCCACGGGCGTGAGGGCAAGGTTACGCAGGCGATAGGGCGATGCGGCGTTGTCGGCCGCGAGGGCCACCATCGCGACGATGATCGGCGCGTGGCCGATGGCGTCGACCTTGCCGAACTCGAAGATCGCCGAGATGAAGGTGGCGGCCAGCAGGATCGCGGCGACCCGGCGGACCAGCGGGGTGCAGACCAGCGCGAAGGCCAGGGCGAATTCCACCGCGCCGGCTGCCTTCATGAAGTATTCGCCCGTGAACCCGAGCGTCATCGCCGGATGCTCGATGAAGAGCGGGAACGACCATTGCGGATAGGCCCACTTCTCGACGGAGGCCCACATCAGGGTGATGGCGGCGGTGTAGCGCACGATGTCGAGGGGACGGAGGCCGCCGGGTAGGGAGCGGCCGAGGCCGGTCAGCGCGCAGTAAGCGGCGACTCCGAGGAAGATCGGGTAGTCCGCGAGGTGGAAGGCGCCGTACTGGACCAGGGCGGTCGTGAACAGGACCACGATGCCGAGGGCCGAGAACGGCATGGTCCGCCGCCACAGGAAGCCGGCCGCGATGGCGAGCTGGAACCACGGGAGCGCGCTGCTGGTCGTCTTCAGCTCGGGCGTCAGAATGACGCCGCCGAGGGTCCAGAGCGCGACGAAGAAGCCGCCCAGAACCGCACGGAACAGGAGCTCGGTGTTCTCGCGTGCCCAGGCCGTGGTCCGGTCGAGGGATCGCGTGAGTGCTGCCCCCAGCACCGTACCTTCGAGAAGACCGCCCACCATCAGGGCGAGCACGGAGAGGCCGACCAGCTTCTCGAAGTCCGAGCACAGGACCTCGCCGAGGTCACGAGGCGACCCGACCAGGTCGTAGGCGCAGAACCATTTCACGTGTGCCATCGCGGCGTCGGAGCCTGCGACCGTGAGGACAGCCGCCATCATCATGACTGCGGTGCGCGGCAGCCAACGTCTTCCGGGGTACATGGAGGGAAGCCCTATTCACGACACCGGCGCGGGGGCCTGCCGGCGCGATGAAAACTACGCGCCTTCGCCGGTTTGCGGAAGGAACTTGTTAATAGACCTTTCTAAATGGTTAACCTGTTGCTTGCCGGCATCGGCCGTGATCCGCGTCCGACCGGTCGGATGCATGGGGATCCCGTAACGCTTCGATGACGATGCTGTCGGAAAGCCTGCACCCGGACATGGTCCGCTAACCCTCGCGGGGCTACGCCGGGGATCGCCCGCCTCGACCCGAAGAGCCACCCGAAGAGCCCGATGATCGCGACCTTGAGCCTGTCGAGCCTGATGGTGGGGACCGGCCTGTCCTACGCGGCGACGCGCGCGCCGAGCCGGGCCGACGCTCTCGAACGCTGGTCCGGGCGCCTCCTCCTCGGCGGGCTCGGCCTCCTCGGGGCCGCTCTCCCGCTCTTCCGCTGACGCGACCCGACAGCGTCCCTGACGAAGGGCGATCCCTCAGTTGAGGCGGGGCGGGACCGGGAGGCTGGCCGTGCCGTCGGCGCTCAGGGTCTTCAGGAACGCGATCAGGTCGCGCTTCTCGGCGTCGGTCAGCCCCAGCGCCTTGATCGCGGGCGATCGGCTGGGCCGGTCGATCCCGCCGCGATCGTAGAGATCGATGACGTCGCGCAGGGAGGCCAGCGAACCGTCGTGCATGTAGGGGCCGCGCTCGGTGACGTCGCGCAAGGTGGGGGTCTTGAACGCGTAGCGGAGCTGAACCGAATCCGGAAAGAACGCTGCCCGTCCCACATCCGCCTCGGCGCCGACGCCGATGTCGTGGAAGGATCCGTCCGTGAAGGTCCAGCCCGAATGGCAGCCGGCGCATTGCGCCTTGCCGTTGAAGAGCGCGAACCCGGCCTTCGCACTCGGGCCGATGGCGCGGGCGTCGCCCGCGACCCAGCGATCGAACGGCGCCTCGCCGGAGACGATGGAGCGCTGGAAGGTCGCCAGCGCCAGCTCGACGGTCCGCCGACTGATCGCCTCAGGCGATCCGCCGGCTGCGGCGCGTTCGGGGAACGCCGCCGCGAAGGCGCGGACGTAGCCGGGATCGGCTCTCAGCCGTGCGAGCAAGGTCGCCTCGGGCAGGTTCATCGCGCTGGCGCTGGTGATCGGCGTGAAGGCAACGTTCTCGAGGTCGCGGAATTTGCCGTCCCAACCGAGGATCGGGATCTGGGCCACGTCGAGCAGGGTCGGCGTGCGCACTTTCATTGCCGCGCCGGTCTCGCCGATGCCGCGCGGGCGGCCGTCGCTCCACGATTGAGTCGGGACGTGGCAGCTGGCGCAGCTCATGGTGCGCTCGCCCGACAGGAGCGTATCGAAGAACAGGCGCTGGCCGAGTGCGGCCTTGGCCGGGCTGTAGGGATTGTCGGCCGGGTAGACCGCCTCGTCGACGCGCCGATAAGCCTCGCGCAGCGCCGACAGCTCGGCCTGCGTCGTGCTGACATTCGCTTGTTCCGGCTCGCCGGCACCCGAGGTGCGTAATCCGAGGCCCGATGCCGCGAAGGCAATCAGGGCAACGCCGGCAAGCGCGGCGCTTACCCGTCTGCGCATCGCGATCTCCTGATCCTCTCAGCGCTAGTCCGGATCCGTTAACGAAGTCTCACGCGAAGCCTCTCCCGCCCAAATGCCGCAGCACCGAACCGGTGCCGGTTGGCGCGAACGTTGCTTAGGCCGCCTCAGTCAGCAATGGCTGCGAATCCCGTCAGGTGTCCTGGGATGTCGCATCGCTTCAGGACGAGAGGCTCGGAATGACGAAATACAAACTCGAGTATATATGGCTCGACGGCTACACTCCGGTGCCGAACCTTCGCGGTAAGACCCAGATCAAGGAATTCGACGCGTTCCCGACCCTTGAGCAGCTTCCGCTCTGGGGCTTCGACGGCAGCTCGACGATGCAGGCCGAAGGCGGCAGCTCCGATTGCATGTTGAAGCCCGTGCGCCACTTCCCGGATTCCACGCGCAAGAACGGCGTACTGGTGATGTGCGAAGTCATGATGCCGGATGGCGTCACCCCGCACGCCTCCAACAAGCGCGCCACCATCCTCGACGACGACGGCGCCTGGTTCGGCTTCGAGCAGGAGTACTTCTTCTACAAGGATGGCCGTCCGCTCGGCTTCCCTGCCTCCGGCTATCCGGCTCCGCAGGGGCCGTATTACTGCGGCGTCGGCTACAAGGAAGTCGGAAGCATCGCCCGCAAGATCGTCGAGCAGCACCTGGATCTCTGCCTCGATGCCGGCATCAACCACGAGGGCATCAACGCCGAGGTGGCCAAGGGCCAGTGGGAGTTCCAGATCTTCGGCAAGGGCTCCAAGAAGGCCGCCGACGAGATGTGGGTCGCCCGCTACCTGCTGCAGCGTCTGTGCGAGACCTACGAGATCGACGTCGAGTACCATTGCAAGCCGCTCGGCGCGACGGACTGGAACGGCTCGGGCATGCACGCCAACTTCTCGACCGAGCACATGCGCACGGTGGGCGGCAAGGCGTATTTCGAAGCCCTGATGGCGGCCTTCAAGGAGAACCTCGACGACCACATCGCCGTCTACGGCCCCGACAACCACATGCGCCTGACGGGCAAGCACGAGACGGCGGCGATCGACCAGTTCAGCTACGGCGTCGCCGACCGGGGCGCCTCGATCCGCGTGCCGCACAGCTTCGTGAACAACGAATACAAGGGCTACCTCGAAGATCGCCGTCCCAACAGCCAGGGGGACCCCTACCAGATCGCCTCGCAGATCCTGAAGACGATCTCCTCGGTTCCGACCGCGACGAGTCAGCAGGCGGCTGCCTAGGTTTTAGGCGTCAATTCGTCAATTTTGCTTCGAACCTAGGCAGGGTCCGCCGCGTTCTGCGCGGCGGGCCCTTCTTTTTGCCTGTTCGGACGGCAAGTCGGTCGGAGCGAGCCGGTCCTCCAGCCTTCAAGCGCCGAAGATCGACCAGCCCAGCCGCCGGGTGAGCATCTCCAGGGCGATCCGTCCGAGATGGGAATTGCCGGAGGCGTCGAGGCCGGGCGACCAGACGGCGATCGAGGCCTTGCCCGGCGCGATCGCCAGGATGCCGCCGCCGACGCCGCTCTTCCCCGGAAGACCCACCCGATAGGCGAACTCCCCCGAGCCGTCGTAATGTCCGCAGGTGAGCATCACCGCGTTGATGCGCCGTGCCCGCTCGGGCGACACCACGGACAACCCCGTCAGGGGGTTGCGCCCCGAATGGGCGAGGAAGCGGCCCGCCTGGGCGAGCTGCCGGCAGGACATGCTGAGGGCGCAGTGGTGGAAGTAGACGCCGAGGGTGAAGTCGACCGGATTGTCGAGCACCCCGAAGGACTTCATGTAGTGGGCAAGCGCCATGTTGCGGAAGCCCGTCCGCAGCTCGGAGGCGGCCACCGCCTCGTCGATGGCGATGCTGGAATCCTGCGCCAGGAACTGCATGAAACGCAGGATCTCGCCGATGGCCTCACGGGGCTGGTGGCCGGACAGGATCAGGTCCGTGACCGCGATCGCCCCGGCATTGATGAACGGATTGCGCGGGATGCCGCGCTCGCGCTCCAGCTGGACGATGGAGTTGAAGGGACTGCCCGAGGGTTCCCGCCCGACGCGGCGCCAGAGCCGGTCGCCGGCCATGCCGAGGGCGAGGGTCAGGGTGAAGACCTTGGAGATGCTCTGGATCGAGAAGGGTTCGTCGCTGTCGCCGCCGGCCGCGATCCGTCCCTCGGCATCGATCACCACGAGACCGAAGGCCTTGGCATCGACACCCGCCAGTTCGGGGATGTAGGTCGCCACCTCGCCCCGGTCCGGCCGCTCCCGCATCTCGTCGGCGATCTCGCGAACGACACGGTCGAGGTCGGGCACGTCGAGGCTCATGGGCGATTCCGGGGGAGGGCTGGAACGAGGGTTCGGCGACGGGCGCAAACCCCGGGCCATGCCGGTATCCGGCCCGGTCCGGGATGGCACGGTGGGCTTGGACGCCCAGGCTCAACTCCGTCGCCGTATTGTTCAGCTTGGCGACAGGATTGTGGGACTATAGAACCATAACGGCGACGCTTCGGTGATGTATCGCATTTGTTTCTAACTGTTTCTATTTGATGCTCGTGGTCTTTCGCCTGCATTCGGCGGCTTAAGATCAGATGAATGCTTTTTTCAGAGGTCGTTAAATCGCGCAGCCGTAGCACGGCCGCCGAAATGACGGCGCTCCGGACTCTCCGGCCCCGGCCGTCGAGCGACGAGCAGCAATGAGCATTGATTCGAGCGACCCGAACCGCAGCACAGATCCAGGCGATCTCTCCCTCGTCGCGCCGATGGCGGCGTCCCGCGGGGCCGCGGAAACAACGGCCACGATGGCGGTCGCCCGCTCCGAAGCGGGCGCGCCCGAGGCCGCGCGCGCCGGAACTTCCGGCGTCGCGCCGCCTCCATCACCCTGGGCCCGCCAAGGCGAAGCCGGCATGACGGTGGAGGCGCGCCGGCGCATCGGACGCAACCTGCGCCTCCTCTATGCCGAGGTGCTGAATCAGCCGCTCCCCGACCGCTTCGACGCCCTCCTCGCCGATCTGGCCGCCCGCAGCACCACGCGAGGATCCTGATGACCAACGCGATGCCCCAACGGGTCGGCACGCCGCAGGGCGCCGATGCCGAGATGCGTGAACTCCTGCTCGGTGCGATTCCGGCCCTGCGCGCCTTCGCGTTCTCGCTGACCTACGATCTCGACCGCAGCGACGACCTCGTCCAGGACACCCTGGTGCGGGCCTGGACCAAGGCCGACAGTTTCACCCGGGGCACCAACCTGACGGCGTGGCTGTTCACCATCCTGCGCAACCTGTTCTATTCCGAGCAGCGCAAGCGCAAGCGCGAGGTGGAGGACGCCGACGGTGCCCTGGCGGGGCGTCTGACCAGCCTGCCCGAGCAGGAGATCCGGGTGGAGATGCGCGAGTTCCAGGAGGCCTTGAACGCGTTGCCGTTCAGCCAGCGCGAGGCCCTGGTCCTCGTCGGTGCGCAGAGCTTCACCTACGAGGAGGCGGCGGAGATCTGCGGGGTCGCCGTGGGCACCATGAAGAGCCGTGTCAGCCGCGCCCGCGGCCGGCTCATCGAGAGCCTCGGGATGAACGGCACCGACGAGATCGGCGCCGATGCGTTCACGCGGGCGGCCCTGGGGTCGCCTCCCGGGTAAGGGACATTGCCGGTTGAGGGCATCAGCCCGAGCCGGACGCATCTCGCGTCCGGCTTGGGATCAGATCAAGGCTGTCCGCACCGCGCGGGCGATCTCGGCGGGCGGAGTATCGCTCCGGTCGCCGAGGAGGCGCCGGCCCGAAGCGATCACCTGCAAGGCTTCGCGGCTGCTGCCGTCGCGCAGGGCCACCGCTTCGAGGTCGCGCAGATACTCGATCACGCCCTCTCGGGCCTTGCCGTCCCGGGCCAGCACCGGCTCGACCCGCGACGTGACGTCGTTCGCCACCGAGGCCCAGAATGCGGCCGGTCCGGCGGAATTCTCGTGCATCGTATCGCTTCCCTGACGTGTGTGGACGCGCAGGGTCCGACGACCCGCCGAGCGAGCAAGGCGATCCGCCGCCCAAGCGGCCCTTTCGGGGTCGACCCGCATCCAAATTAGCAAGAGAGAAGCGGGGCCTTAAATAACCTGCATCAAGAACGAAGCAAAAACAAATGGTGGCTGTTGTTATAAAAAGGCCCAGACTGTTGTTCGGTTTCCAGCCCTAAGTTGTAGATCGGGCTGGTGCGAAGCTCTGCCTCGCGAGCACGAAGCACAAGCGACGTGTTTTCGAATCATGCGCGTTTCATCAAGGCACCCCGAGACTAGCCTCTCGATGCACGGGCCCTGGCCCTGGTGGCTCGGGGGTACGCCGACCGGCAGGAGGAGCCGAATTTCCCGTCGGCTCCTCGATTCTGCACGACGACACCAGCGGAGGCATCCCTGGGGGTGGGCACCCGCGACATCAAACCCGCGACGACCTCATCGTCCCCACGCTCCACGAGATCTACGACGCGGAGCACCGGATCACGAAAGCGCCGCGCAAGATAAATGCGAAGAGGACGCATCCGGAACTGAAGCAGCGCTTCGCGATCCACCTGCGCCAGACCGAGGACCCGATCCAGCGACTGGCGAAAGTCTTCCAGATGCACGTCCCCAGCCCCAAGGCGGTGACCTGTCCGGCGATCAGCGGCCTCATCGAGGAGGCCGACGCGGAGGACGGCGAGATCGTCGACACAAGGCTGTGCGGGACGCTGTCCGCGTGGCCTCGGCCCAGGCCGTGGAGCACGACGAGATCGCCCGCTACGGCACTCCTCCCGTCCCAGGCCAAGCGCCCGGGACGGGAGGAGTGTGCCAGCGCGCTCCAGTAGAACCTCAACGCGAAAAAGGCGACCGACCACCTGCTCGCCGCCAGGGCCGAGCGTCAGGTCGGTCCGCGCGCGGCCGGAGTCCGACCGGGCGGTGCACGGAGGGCCTTGCGCTGATCGGAGCCGTTGCTTTTTGGGTTGCGTCCCGCGCACCCTGACGCCGCCCGGTCGTCCGTCCGCGGCGGATCGAGACTCCCCGACGAGAGGCCCATGGCCCGCAAGCGTGCGCGACCGACCAACGAGATCCTGCTGGAGGCGGCGGTCCGCCTCGGCTTGCCGCCCCGGAGCGTCGAGGTGGAGGCCCTCCGGCTGCATCTCGGCCTGCCGGACTATGGCGGTCTCGTCGACGACGCGGTGGTCGCCAAGGCCCTTCGGGAGCTGAAGGCGCGGCGCACCTTCGCGGAGGGCGGAGTTGCGGCCGTGAGGAAGGCGATCCCCAGCCTGCGCGCCGCGGTGATGCGGGACGGCAGCATCGCCTGGACCATCCGGACCTTGATCCCCGTCCTCGATGGCGGGCGCCTCGACCTGCGGATCGACGCGAAGCCGGAGACGGGTGTCGCCGGCATCCTCTCCAGCATGGCCCATCGCAACGATCCGAGCTGGCGCCTCGAGGAACTGCGTGCCGCCGTCGCCGAGGCCGGGCTGCGGACTGCGAAGTCCCTGCGCCGCGCCGTGGAGCGCCTGCGCGAGCAGGTCGCCGAGGACCTGCACGAGGTCGGCGCCGATGCCGCCACCTATATCGACCACCTCGACCGTTCGCTGCGTTCGCGCGCCTTCCTCCTCTCGCCGAACCTGAACCAATCGCTCACCGACACCCTGAAGGGCGTGCGCGCCCGCGCCCGCACCGTGGCACGGGAGGATTCCCGCCTGCGCCGCCTGCGCGACCAGGTCGGCTTCGGCGCCTATATCGAGAAGTTCACCGCGGCCCGGCGCCTCGGCCGGCGCATCATCTTCCACATGGGGCCGACCAATTCCGGCAAGACCTACGCGGCCCTGGAGATGCTGCGGGCGGCTGAGACCGGCACCTACCTCGCGCCCCTGCGTCTCCTCGCGCTGGAGAACTACGAGGCCCTGGCCGAGCGCGGCCTGCGTGCCGGCATGGTAACGGGCGAGGAGACGCTGGGCGACCTCAACCCGACCCACACCGCCCGCACCATCGAGACCGCCGACCTCACGCGGCCCGTCGACGTCGCGGTGATCGACGAGATCCAGATGATCGCCGATCCCGATCGGGGCTGGGCCTGGACCAACGCCCTGTTCGGGGTCGCCGCCCGCACCGTGGTGGTCTGCGGCTCCGACGATGCGCTGGCCGCCGTGCGCCGCGCCGCGGAGGCCGCCAACGAGTCCCTCGAAGTGATCGCCTTCGTCCGCAAGACGCCGCTGGTGCTGCAGGAGACGCCCGTTCCCCTGGAGAAGGTGATGCCGGGCGACGCGGTGGTGGCCTTCTCGCGCCGGGCCGTCCACGAGAACCGCGAGATCCTGGTGGCGGCCGGGCACCGGGTGGCGACGATCTACGGAGCACTCTCGCCCGAGGTGCGGCGCGCGGAGGCCGCGCGCTTCCGGACCGGCGAGGCCGACGTCCTCGTCACCACCGATGCCATCGGCATGGGCCTCAACCTCGGTCCGCTGAAGCGGATCGTCTTCTCGGCGGTGCGCAAGTGGGACGGGGTCGGCGAGCGGGGGTTGACCAATTCGGAGATTCGCCAGATCGCCGGCCGCGCGGGCCGGTTCGGGCATCAGGACGAGGGTTACGTCGCTGCCGTTGACGAGACCGGGCTGGAGCCGATCCGGGCGGCGCTGGCCGGGGCTCCCACGGCGCCGGCCGCCGACACGCGCTTCTACGTGCGCCCCGACCTCATCGCGATCAATTCCGTGGCCGAGGAGATGCACACCGATAGCCTGCGCGAGGTACTGGCGCATTTCGCCCGCGCCACCTTCTACGCGGGCTCGCCGTTCCAGCCTTCCGCCCTGGAGGAGATCCTGGAGATCGCCCGCGTGGTGGACAAGGCGCGGTTGCCCATCGCCGAGAAGTTCGCGTTCTCGGTCTGCCCGGTGGACCGGCGCGACCCGGTCTCCCTCGGCCTGCTGGAGCGCTGGACCCAAGCCCGCGCGGCGGGCACGTCGGTGCCCGCTCTCCGGGCGAACCTCGCGGGCGAACTGGACTACCAGGAGCGGACGGTGAAGCTCGCCAGCGCCTATCTCTGGCTGTCCCGGCGCTTTCCCGAGACCTTCGACGATGCCGAGGCTATGCGCACGATGCGGGCACGCGCCAACGGGGCGATCGAGCACCATCTTCGGGAGACGGCAACCCGCAAGGTCGAGCGGCGGACGCGCCGGGTGGGCACGCGGGGCTGATCAGGTCGCCCTCGGGCCACGAGAACCGGTCGGCCAGGGGAGGGGGCAGCCCCTCCCCGACGCCGATCCGGGGTGTTGCTTCAAACGGCTGGGCTCAGGCCGACTTGAGGTGCGCGGCCAAGTGCTTGTTCATCTCGAACATGGTGCATTTGTCCTTGCCGAAGACCTTCTTCAGCTTGTCGTCGGCGAGGATCTCGCGCTTGTTCTCGGGATTCTGCAGGTTGTGCTTCTTGATGTATTCCCAGACCTTGCTGACCACCTCGCCACGGGGCAGGGCGGCGTCGCCAACGACGGCGGCGAGCTCGGAGGACGGCTTCAGCGGCTGCTGCAGGGCGTTCGGCTTGGCGCCATCACCCTTCGGCGCGGCGACCTTCTTGCCCTTGGCGGCGGGCTTCTCGGCGTCCTTCGGGGCAGCCTTGGGGGCGGCCTTCTCGGCGGTCTTGGTGGTGCTCTTTGCCATGGGGTGTTCCTCCGGATGTCGACGGTGAGCGCCGGTACGCCCACGGCCGGTGGCCTCGCAGCGCATAGCTGCAACAACTAAGCGGTGCCGCGAGCGTTCCAAGGGAAAACCGCCCTCGGCGCGCTCGTCATCCACAGGCGCGGAGGCTCGTCTCCGGTCGAGGCCGCCCCAGGGCGAAGTGAGATGGCCTCGACTTGGACGAGAACTTCATCGTCATCGACCTGTACTTTGGCATGAAGGCGAAGGGAGCCAACGGCTTGGCGGCTCGTAGAGCTGCGCGGAAAGCTCTAGAGTTACAGTTGGTTAGGGGATTTTCGGTGGCACGGTGCCAGCCCGTGCTCCGGCACCCACCCCCGGCCCCAGCCCGGCTTAGACGTCGTGTGGGGGAGCGATTCCGGCCCACGCCCGCGCCTCGGCCCAGAGGTGCGGGCGTGGGCGCAAGAATTTCCGACCGCCGTGAAGAATTGATCGGACTCCCGGGCGCGACGGGATCCTCGGAATCTGGACCCGGATCGAGCCCGCTACGTCCGATTTCGGGACGGAGCGGCGGCCGGGGCATCAGCGAACCTTAAGGGCGATCGACGAAACCGGGGGCATGATCCTCCTTGCCTTCACGCTTTCGCTGGGTGCCGCCGTCGCACTCATCATCGGACTCGGCACGCTGGTCTCCATCGAGGCCCAGACCGGTCCCGGCGGCCGTGCCGATGCCGGTCTGATCTGACCGGCGGCCCCGAACCGCCCGCGTCCTCGAACGTTGCGCCAGGGTTCCGTCCCGGTCGCGATCACCCCTTCATGTTCGACAACTCCGTCGCCTCGTCCCTCGACAGCACGGCTCACATCATCCAGATCGCCCTGACGCCCGTCTTCCTCCTCTCGGGCATCGCGACGCTCCTCAACGTCTTCGGCACCCGCCTCGCCCGGGTGGCCGATCAGGCGGAGCGCATCTCGCAGGCGATCGACGGCGCCTCCGGCCTCGACCAGGTCCGCCTGGCGGGGCGCATGAACGCGCTCCGCCGGCGCTCCCTCGCCCTCGACGCCGCCGTGATCCTCGGGGCGCTGGGCGGGGTCGCCACCTGCGGGGCGGTCCTCACGCTGTTCGTCGGGGCCTTGCGGGACGCCACCGTCGCCGACATCCTGTTCGTGCTGTTCGGCCTCGCCATCCTCTGCACCCTGAGCGCCCTGATGGTCTTCGGGTTCGAGATGCTGCTGGCGAGCCGTGGGATGCGTCAACGGGTGGCCGTGCGCCAAATCGAGGTGGCCGAGGAGACCGGCGTGCCGGTGGACGAGCGGGCCTGAATCCGGAACCCCCGCGCGGGTGGCGGCTTGTCCGGTCGAGCGCGGCATCCCGTGCCCCCGCCGCCCGAATCCACTCTGCAAGAGGAATGCGCATGCCGACGGACCTCCCGAACGAGCGCAGCATCCGCCCGGCCGGCTCGATGGAGCTCGACCCCTCGGCCGAGGGCGTCGCGATCGACGAGACCCGGCGCCTGATCGCGTCGAACAAGGTCGAGGGCACCGCCGCCTACAGCCGTGAGGGCGAGTCGATCGGGACCGTCTACAACTTCATGGTCGACAAGGTCTCGGGCCAGGTCGCCTACGCCGTCATCTCCTTCGGCGGCTTCCTCGGGCTCGGCGAGAGCTACCATCCCGTGCCCTGGCGGGCGCTGACTTACAGCGTCGATCTCGGCGGCTACATCGTGGACATCGACCGCGACACCCTGGCGGGGGCGCCCACCCACGGCCCCGGCGAGGATCCCTTCGCCGACCCGGCCTTCGGCGGGCGAGTCGACGGCCATTACGGCGGCTCCAAGGTTCCCACGGCCTGAAGGGACCCGCCGCTCGAGGGCTCGCCGGGCCGGTCAGCTCTCGGGCGCCGCCAGGATCCGGTCGAAGTCGAGGAGCGCCGTCTCGATCACGATCTGCGTGCGGCTGATGACGTCGAGCTTGCGCAGGATCTCGGAGACATGGGCCTTCACGGTGGAATCCCCGACCTGGAGCTCGTGCGCGATCTGCTTGTTGAGCTTGCCCTGGCGGATCATCGCCAGCACCCGCACCTGCTGCGGCGTGAGGCTCGCGACCCGCTCGGCGATCGGCGCCTTGCGGGCGGACGACGGGGGCAGGGTCGCGTTCGGCAGGCTCGCCGGTACCCAGAGTCCTCCGGCAAGAACGTCGGCGATGGCCCGTGTCAGCGTCGCCTTGTCGACCGCCTTGGGCACGAAGCCGGCGGCGCCGTGATCCAGCGCCTCCCGGATGATCCGCGGATCCTCCAGTCCGGAGACGACCAGGATCGGGACCCGCGGCGCCTGCGCCCGGATCGCCAGCAGGCCTTCGAAGCCGGTCACGCCCTGCATCGACAGGTCGAGGAGAATGATCTCGATGGCGGCCTGCGCCGCCAGTACGGCACAGGCGCTGGCGATGCCGTCGGCCTCGTGCAGCGTCGCGTCCGGGTAGGCGAGCCCCACCGCGCTGGCGAGCGCGTCGCGAAAGAGCGGGTGATCGTCGACGATGAGGAGATGCATGCCCGTTCCGCCCGGTGCGTGCGCCCCTGTTCCCGAGCTGTTCGGTGCCGCATTGCGCGGGAGCCGGCCGCCCGACATACTCGTGTCACCGCGGAGAACCGGGCGTCAAGTCCGGCACGCGACGCGCAGGCGGGGAATGGAACGTGGCACAGGGGACGCAGGTGCGCACGCATCTGTGCGGCATCACGACGGCGTGGACGGACGCCGCCGCGGCCGACGGGGCCATCGCGGAGATCGGCGCGGCCATCGGCCCGCGTCCCGTCGCCCAGATCGTGGCCTTCTTCTCGGCCGATTACGACGTCGAGATCCTGAATCGCGAACTCAGCGCGCGCTTTCCGGGTGCGGGCATCGCGGGCTGCACCATGTCGGGCGGCATCTCGCCGGCGGGCGGCCTTGATCGCGGCCTCGTCGTGATCGCCTTCCCGAAGGCGGGCTTCCGCATCGTTTCCACGCTCTTGGACGCCATCGACCACCTCGACGTGGAGCGGACCGCTTCCAGCGTACGGACCCTGCGCCGAAGCCTCGACGGCGCGGGCGCCGATCCGGCATCCGGCCGCTGCTTCGCCCTCTCGCTGATCGACGGGCTCACCAACGCCGAGGAGACGGTGGTCTCGGCCATCGCCTGGGCCCTGGACGGCATCCCCCTCGTGGGCGGCTCGGCGGGCGACGACCTCACCTTCCGCGAGACGGTGCTGCTCCATGACGGCCGAATCCATCAGCGCGCCGCCGTGCTGCTCCTCGTGGATTCGGATTTCCCGATCCAGATCTTCAAGAGCGACAATTTCGAGCCGACCGCGACCAAGTTCGTCGTCACCGCCTCCGACGACGAGCAGCGTACCGTCCACGAGCTCAATGCGGAACCGGCGGCGCGCGAATACGCCATGGCGGTGGGGCTCGATCCGGAGCGCCTGTCGCCGATGAGCTTTGCCGCCTATCCGCTCGCGGTGAAGGTCGGTGGCGAGTATTTCTGCCGATCAATCCGGCGCATGAACGCGGACGGCTCGCTCAGCTTCTTCTGCGCCATCGACGAAGGCGTGGTGCTCACCCTGGCGCGCCCGCGCGACATCGTGGCGGCCACGGAAGCCGAACTCGCCCGCCTCGACGCGGCGCTGGGCGGCATCGATCTCGTCATCGGCTTCGAGTGCGTGCTGCGCCGCCTCGATGCCGAGAGCCGGCAGGTGCGGCACGGCATCGTCGACCTCTACCGGCGCTACGACATCGTGGGCTTCGACACCTACGGCGAGCAGTACCGGTCAATGCACCTCAACCAGACCTTCACGGGCATCGCCATCGGGCGGGGCGAGCCGGCCCGCGGCGAGGCCGAGCCATGATCCTGCCGCCCGAGGCCGCGTCCCCCGCCCCGGAGGAGGACGCGAACCTGCGGCGCATCGCCAAGCTGGAGCGCATCAACGCGGCCCTGATGGCCCATGTGGAGCGCAGCATGGACCAGCAGGGCGGGGCCTATTCCCTGTTTCAGACCGCCACCATGCTGGAGGGGCGCGTCCGCACCCGCACAGAGGAGCTGACCGGGCTGATGCACCGCCTGGAGCGCTCCAACGCCGCCCTGGTGGCGGCCAAGGAGGAGGCCGAGAACGCCAACCGCTCGAAGACCCGCTTCCTCGCGGCCGCGAGTCACGACCTCCTGCAGCCGCTCAATGCGGCCCGGCTCTCGGCCTCGGCCCTGGCCGACCTCGGCCTCGGTCCGGAGGCCGCGGCGATCTCGGGGCAGATCGAGCGCGGGCTCCAGATCATCGAGGACCTGATCAAGACCCTCCTCGACATCTCGAAGCTCGATGCCGGTGTGGTACGCCCGGCGATCAAGCCGGTGGCCCTCGGCGAGCTTCTCGCCGGCATCGCGGCGAGCTTCCGGCCCTTCGCCGAGCGCAAGGGGCTGCGCCTCACCGTGCGCGGGCCCGACCTCGCTGTGGCGAGCGATCCGATGCTGCTCCAGCGCATCCTGCAGAACCTCGTCTCGAACGCCATCCGCTACACCCGGCAGGGCGGCGTGCTGGTGGCGATCCGCCACCGCGGGGACGCCTGCCGCATCGAGGTGCTCGACACAGGCTGCGGCATCGCGCCGGCGGAGCAGGGCCTGGTCTTCGAGGAATTCTTCCGGGGGGGTGCCGAGGGGGAGGGGGGCGAGCCGGGCCTCGGCCTCGGCCTCTCCATCGTGCGCCGCATGGCGCAGGCCCTCGATCATCCCCTCGATCTCGCCTCCCGGGTCGGGCGCGGCACCCGCATGGCCCTGACCGTCCCGGTGAGCCTGACGCCGCCGGAGCGCGCGGTTCCGTCCGCCCCCGTGACGACCCGGCTCACCGGCGCGCGGGTGCTGGTGGTGGAGAACGATCCGCCCACCGCCGATGCCCTGGAGCGCCTCCTGCGCACCTGGGACGCCGAGGTCTGCGTGCATCGCGACCTGGCCGGGGTGGCGGCGTCGCTGGCGGCCGGGAAAAGCCTGCCGGATCTGCTCATCCTCGACTACCATCTCGACAACGGCGCCTGCGGCCTCGACGTGGCGATCCACCTTCAGGCCCGTGCCGAATCCCGTTTGCCGGTCATCGTCACCACCGCCAACCACTCTCCGGAGATCGAGGCGCAGGTCGCCGAATTCGGGGCGCAACTCGTCCATAAGCCGGTGCGGCCGGCCGAGTTGCGGGCGCTCCTGACCTATCTGCTGACGTAAGGGGGCTCCCGAAGGATGCTCATCCCAAGAGTATTTTGAATAATCTTGGCCGTGTCGGAGGCATCGTTCCGTCTTGGTGCATCCCGGCCGCAGGAACGCAAAATCTTTTGCGGCCGCACTGTTAGTTCAATTTGATAAGCGATTGAAAAATTTGCATTGCACCAAGATAAAATTGCGCTGCAACGAGAGTTGTGGTGCCCTTGCGAAGCTTCCTGCGGATCTTTACGCTGTCGCGTCAGAATAAGACTTCCCCATGTGCGACCCGCTCCAGGCTCTGACCTGCCGCCCGTCGCCGGCCTGGGGTGCGGAGGACGGCCCGGTTCATGAAGAAAAACAAGGTCATCACGGCTGGCGAAGCGATCGCTCTGATCCGGCACAACGACGTGGTCACCACGACGGGCTTCGTCCAGAGCTGCATTCCGGAGGCGCTGCACGCTGCCCTGGAGAAGCGCTTCGTCGACACCGGCGCACCCCGTGACCTGACCCTGATCATGACGGCGGGGGCCGGCGACAGCAAAGGCCTCGGCACCGGGCGCCTGCACCACGAAGGCCTGCTGAAGCGCGTCATCGCCGCCAATTTCGGCCGCATGCCGAAGGTCGCCAAGGCCGCGCAGGAAGACAAGATTCTCGGCTACAACCTGCCCCAGGGCGTGATCTCACAGCTCTACCGGGCCTGCGCCGCCGGCCAGCCGGGACTGTTCTCCAAGGTGGGCCTGCACACCTACGTGGATCCGCGCCACGGCGGCGCCCGGGTCAACACCGTGACCCAGGACGAAATCGTCAAACTGGTCGAGGTCGATGGCGAGGAGTGGCTGTTCTACACCGCCACCAAGATCGACGTCGCCTTCATCCGAGGCACCTCGGCCGATCCGTCGGGCAACATCTCCTTCGAGAAGGAGGCGCTGACCCTGGACTGCCTCGCCCAGGCCATGGCGGCGCGCAACAACGGCGGCATCGTCATCGCGCAGGTCGAGCGCATCGTCGATGACGGCTTCCTGCTGCCCAAGGACGTCCGCGTGCCCGGCATCCTGGTGGATTGCGTGGTGCTCGCCGAGCCCGAGATGCACCGCATGAACTACGGCGTGCAGCACGATGCGGCGCTGGCCGGCCAGATCCGCGTGCCCGTGAGCGGCATGAAGAAGATGCCCCTCGACGCCCGCAAGGTCATCGCTCGGCGCGCGGCCTTCGAGCTGCCACCCAACGGCGTCGTCAACCTCGGCGTCGGCGCTCCCGAGGGCATCTCGGCGGTGGCCAACGAGGAGAAGGTCACCCCCTACATCACCCTGACCACCGAGGCCGGCGCGGTCGGCGGCGTGCTCGCGTCGGGGTCGAGCTTCGGCGCGGCGACGAACGCCGATTGCGTCATCGACCAGAACCAGATGTTCGACTTCTACGACGGCGGCGGCCTCGACATGACCTGCCTCGGCCTCGCCGAGTGCGACCAGCACGGCAACGTCAACACCAGCATGTTCGGTGGGCGCCTCAACGGCTGCGGCGGCTTCATCAACATCAGCCAGAACGCCCGCTCGGTGGTCTTCGCCGGCACCTTCACGGTGGGCGGCCTGGAGACCGTGATCGAGGACGGCAAGCTCCGGATCGTCACGGAAGGGCGCTCGCAGAAATTCCTGCCGCAGGTCGAGCAGATCACCTTCAGCGGGCACTACGCGCAGATGCGCTCGCAGCCGGTGATCTACGTCACCGAGCGCTGCGTCTTCCAGCTCACCGACGAGGGGCTGGAACTCATCGAGGTGGCCCCCGGCATCGACATCGAGCGGGACATCCTGCCCCATATGGGCTTCCGGCCGATCATCAAGCAGCCGATGCCGATGGATGCCCGCCTGTTCCGCGACGAGCCGATGGAACTGCTCGCCGACCTCTTGAACCTCAACCTGCCGGAGCGGGTGAGCTACGACACCGAGCGCAACATCCTGTTCGTGAACCTGGAGGGCTGGCACGCCCGCGCAAAGAGCGACCTCGACGACCTGCGCATGGTGCTGGTGGGGGCCTGCAAGAAGGCCGGCCAGCGGGTCAACACGGTGGTCAACCACGACGGGTTCCGCATCAACGAGAACCTCTACGACGACTACGCCCACATGATCCAATACCTGCAGGCGAATTACTATCTCACCACCACGCGCTACGCGACCAGCGCCTTCCTGCGCCTGAAGATGGAAGAGGCCCTCAACCGCCGCGGCCTCGCCCCCCACGTCTTCGAGCGCAAGGAGGACGCCCACGCCTTCCTCGAAGGCGCCGGCAAGGTGCGCCGCGCCTCCACGGCGATCGCCTCGGCGGCGTGAATCGAAGGGCGTCGTCGGCCCGGACGCCGGCGTCGCGCCACGTTGAGGCGCGCTCATGGTTCTTGCGTCGGCGCTTCCGCGCCGGCACAACCGGTCCGTGCCACCCCCTCGTCCCAGCCTGCCGGCCCTCGGGGCCTTCCTGGCGATCGCGAAGCATCGCAGTTTCCGGCGTGCGGGCCTCGAACTCGGCGTCAGCGCCTCGGCCCTGAGCCATGCCCTGAAGGGTCTCGAGACGCAGCTCGGCGTCCGCCTCCTCAACCGGACCAACCGGAGCGTCACCCTCACCGCCGCCGGCGAGGATTTTTTCGCGTCGCTCGATGGGCCCTTCCTGGCGATCGGGCAGGCCGTCGAGGCGCTGAACCGCCATCGCGGTGCGCCGGCTGGGCGCGTGCGCCTCAACGTGCTGGAGCACGCGAGCGCGCTCCTCCTCGCCCCGGTCCTTCCGGTCTTCCTCGCCCGCTACCCGGACATCGCGATCGATGTGCGCGTGGCGAATCGCCTGCTCGACGTGGTCGATGCGGGCGCCGATGCCGGGATCCGCTACGGCGACACGGTCCCGGAGGACATGGTCGCGCATCGCCTCTCCGCCAACATCCGCTGGGTCGTGGTGGGCGCGCCCGCCTATCTGGAGCGCTTCGGGGTGCCGGCGCATCCCCACGACCTTCTCGCCCATCGCGGCCTGCGCGTCCGGCTCGGCGACGACCGCATCTATCATTGGGAGTTCGAGCGGCACGGCGAGGCCATCGCCGTCGATGTGCCGGGGGCGCTGACCCTCGACAGTACCGGCCTCGCGGTGGCCCTCGCCCAGGCCGGAGCGGGCCTCGCCTACCTGCCCGAACCCTGCGTGACGCCGCTGATCCGGGCGGGCGCGCTCCGGTGCGTGCTCGGCGACTGGTCTGCGTCCGGCGCCGCCTTCCACCTCTACTATCCGGGGCGCCGTCAGCTGCCGACGGGCCTGCGTCTGCTCATTGCCCTCATCCGCGAGATGCGCCCGCTCGGCTTCTAGGTCGCGTCGGATCGGCCGGGCACGATGAACGGGACTCATCGCTCCGATGAGGCGATGCCGGCTCACGCCTCGTTTTCGCCCCGCCTACATCGCGGTGGGCGCTCCGGATCGAGGGGCCGATGGCGACGCGGTCATCGGGACATCCCGCGAATCCGGGACGTCCCGCTTCCCGAACCCGTGAGGTCCCGCCCATGTCCCGTCCCGATCGATTCACCGGCCGTGTCGCCCTCGTCACCGGAGCCGCGAGCGGCATCGGGCGCGCCACCGCCATCGCCTTCGCCCGGGAAGGGGCCCGCGTCGCCATTCTCGATCGGACCGAGGCCGCGCTGCAGCCAACCGCGGAGGCGATCCGGGAGGTCGGCGGCGAGGGGCTGGTCCTCGCCTGCGACATCGCGTGGCCGGAGCAGGTGGAGGCGGCGATCACTGAGACGGTCGCGACCTTCGGCCGGCTCGACATCGCCTTCAACAATGCCGGCGTCGAGAACGTCGCGGCACCGGTGGCGGAGATCGCCCTCGCGGACTGGGACCGTATCCTCGGCATCAACCTGCGCGGCACCTTCGTCTGCATGAAGCACGAGATCGCGCAGATGCTGCGCCAGGGCGGCGGCGTGATCGTGAACACCGCGTCGGGCGCCGGCATCCGGGGCGTCGCCGGCGGCGCCAGCTACGCCGCCTCGAAGCATGCCGTCATCGGTCTCACCAAGTCGGCCGCCCTCGACTACGCCACCGCCAACATCCGGGTGAACGCCGTCCTGCCGGGCAACATCGCGACGCCGATGATGGACCGCTTCACCGGGGGCGACATCCAGAAGGCGATCGACCTGGAGCCGGTCGGCCGCCTGGGCCGGCCCGAGGAGATCGCCGAGGCGGTCCTGTGGATGAGCGCCGAGCTGGGCGCCTTCGTCACCGGCGCCGCGATCTCGGTCGATGGCGGCTGGTCGCTCTGATCCTCCCGTCCGCGGTTCGGCTCGCCCCCGTCGAGGCGGGCGCGGTTGCGGGACGCGCCGCGGACTGAGAAGACGGAGGGATGATCGTCCGTTCGCGCCCGAGCCTCCTCGACATCCTGTTCACCCTGCGCGGCTCGATCCTGCCGAAGGTCGCCCTCAAGGTCGGGGGCATTACCCTGGTGGCGGTGGTCGTGGTGGCGGTGGAGCGGCGCTGGCCCGAGGCGTTCCCGATCACCGCCGGCGTCGGGCCCTTCACCCTGATCGGGATCGCCCTGTCGATCTTCCTGAGCTTCCGAAACAGCGCCTGCTACGACCGTTGGTGGGAGGGCCGCCGCGCCTGGGGCAGCCTCGTGGTCGAGACCCGGGGGCTCGCCCGGCTCGTGACCGCCCTCCTGCCGGGGGAGCCCGTCGAGCCCCTGCGCGGACGTACCCTGCGGCGGCTCTCGGCCTTCGCCCACGCCCTGCACGCGCAGCTCCGCGGCGGCGATCCTCAGGCGGCGGCCGCGCCCTGGCTTCCGGAGGCGGAGGTCGCGCCGCTGGCCCGGCATCCGAGCGCGGCGGATGCGGTGCTGGCCGGGCTCACCGCCGATCTGGCCAGGGCCTATCGTCAGGGTGTCCTCACCGACGTGCTGTTGGCCGCCCTGGAGCACAAGATCGCCGCCCTGGCACAGGTCCAGGTGGTGTGCGAGCGCATCCAGAACACCCCGCTGCCCTTCGCCTACACTCTGCTCCTCTACCGCACGGCGTGGATCTACTGCCTGCTGCTGCCCTTCGGCCTCGCGGCCTCCCTCGGCTGGGCGACGCCGGTGGCGACGGCCCTGGTCGCCTACACCTTCTTCGGCCTCGATGCCCTGGGCGACGAGTTGGAGGAGCCCTTCGGCCTCGCGCCGAACGACCTGCCCCTCGACGCGCTGCTGCACACCGTCGATGGCATCGTCCTCGACGCCCTCGGAGAGACCGCGCCGCCGCCCCTGGTGCCGAAGCGCTACCTGCTGACGTGAGGGGGCCGCCCTGCGTGCATCCGACGGTGCCGACCCGGCGCCTCGGCTGAGGTCTGGGAGGGGTGGAGCGTGGCCTGTCGGCTTCAGGCGGGGAAGCGAGACACGTCGCCTTTGCGCAGGGTTATTTCAGCGGCAGGAACACCTCCGCGACCGCCTCGTGCTCCGGCATCTCCGGGAAGAACGAGAGGCGCTGGCAGTAAAGCGGGAAATCCCGCGCCTCCTCGCCGCTGGCCGGGAGCCACCCGCGATAGAGATAGAGTGCGGGAGGCTCCAGATTGTCGGTGTTGCCAACGACCCGCAGCACCGCGCAGCGTCCGCCGGGGATTTCGCCGACCTTGATTTGCTTCCCGTTCGCCGCGATCGGCTGGTCGGTTCCGACACAGAGGTCAACGCCATAGTCGGCGGGCGACACGGGACGCCGGTCGGACCGCCAGACGGTGAAGGTCGGGTTCGTGCTGGGGCGCAAGCCGGCGGCCTTCCGCCATTCGATGAACCGCCGAATGGTAGCCCCGAGCGTCGCCGGATCACCGCGGTGCTCCATGATCGCCACCCGCGTCGATGGCACATCGCGGATCGTCACGTCGTCGGGCGTGAATGTTCTCAGCATGAGCGTGTTCCTCGCGTTGTCGAGAGGCCCGAAGGCCGCGAGCCACGATCCCCAGTCGGGAGCCTTGCTGAAAGACGACGGCGACTGCCCAAACCGTTGCCGAAAGGCACGGGCGAAGGCATCTGGTGCTTCGTAGCCGGCATCCATCGCCACTTCCGTGACGCTTTGGGCATCCCTGTAGGCCAACCGGTATGAAGCGCGCTTCATGCGAGCAAGCTGAACGTAGCGATGCACGGACATCCCGAAGGTCGCCGTGAACTGCCGATGGAAGTGGAACTTCGAGAAAGCCGCGATGGCGCTGACCGTCTCCAGATCCAGATCGTCGTCCAGGTGCCGATCGATGTGATCCAGCACCCTCCGCATCCGGGCGTGGTAGTTTCGGAGCGCCGCACTCATCATCCCGACCTTCGTGGCGCGACCAGCTAGGCGCAGACGGGCATGACCTGCTCGACCGATCTTGCGGTTCGGCGCGGGCTGTATGCTGCTCCGAAGTCTGTTCGCGGGCGAGCCGTATCCTCGCGTGAAGGGCAGATTTGGGTCGACGGCGGATACGTCCCGAAGCGTCCGCCATCGATCCGAGGTGTCAGTATTCCCAGAAGATCCGCTGCAGCTCCTTCGAGTCCTGCGTCTTCGTCAGGGCGACGGCGGCGAGGATCTTGGCCTTCTGCGGGTTGAGGTCGTGGGCGACCACCCAATCGTACTTGTCGTCGGGCTGCTCGGCGTTGCGCAGGACGAAGCCGTCGCCGACGCGCGAGGAGCGGATGATCTGCACGCCCTTGGAACGGATGTCCTTCAGGGTGTCGACGAGGTAGCCCGCCACCGAGCCGTTGCCGGTGCCCGCATGGATGATCGCCTTGGCGCCGCCCGCCACCGCGCTGGTGTAGGCTTCGGGGTGCATGTTGCCCGAGCCGTACACGATGGCGACCTCGGGGAGGCTGTCGATGCCGTCGATATTGAATTCGGAGGTGGTGCCGTGGCGCTTCACCGGCGCGCGGAACCAGTAGGTCTTGCCCTCCACCACCATGCCGAGCGGACCCCACTGGCTGAAGAAGGCCGAGGGCTTGATGTTCACGCGCTTGGTGGTGTCGCGGCCGGCCTGGATTTCGTCGTTCATGGTCAGCAGCACGCCCTTGGCGCGGGCATCCTTGGCGCCGGCCACGGTGACGGCGTCGAGGAGGTTGAGGGCGCCATCCGCCGAGATCGCGGTCGAGGGCCGCATCGAGGCCACCATCACGATGGGCTTGTCGGTCTTCACCACGAGGTCGAGGAAATAGGCCGTCTCCTCCACGGTGTCGGTGCCGTGGGTGACGACGACGCCGTCGACGTCGTCGCGCTTGACCAGGGCCGAGACCTTCTTGGCGAGCTCGATGAGCTGCGCGTTGGTGAAGCTCTCCGAGGCGATCTGGAACGCCTGCTCGCCGCGCACGTCCGCCACCCCGGCGATGGCCGGCACGGCGGCGATGAGCTTGTCCACCGGCACCTTGGCGGCCTGGTAGGTGGCGCTGTTGGCCGCATCCGCGCCGGCGCCCGCGATGGTGCCGCCCGTGGCGACGATGACGACGCGGGGCTTGGCCGCAGCGGCGGGGGCGGAGGCCGTCTCGCCGGGCTTGGCCGGAATCGGGCCCTCCAGCGCGATCGCGGGGAGGGCGGTTCCGACCATCAGGGCCATCAGGGCGATCGGCAGGGTACGGCGCATGGGAATACTCGGGTCGTTTCGGGAGCGGCATTGTGGCGCCGCGCACCGGCGAGGCCCAGCCGAAAAACGCGCCCGTGACGGGTCAATCCCGAGGCATCCGAAAAACCGTCATCGGGGAGGTTGGATCGCGCGAGCCACCGGGCTGTCTCGGGGGCCGTCCTGACCGGAAGATCCGGCGGGGGCCTTGCACACCCGCCCGTCCGGGGCGAGGAGGCTGTGCGGTACTGCGGGGATCGAGCGGAACGAACCGATCATGACCATCGATCACATCGATCTGTCCCGGGTCGACCTCAATCTGCTGGTCGCCCTCGACGCGCTCCTGGCCGAGCGCAGCGTGACCCGGGCGGCCGCCCGCATCGGCATCGGCCAGTCGGCGATGAGCAGCAGCCTGGCGCGCCTGCGCACCCTGTTCTCCGACGAGCTCCTGACGCGCGCGCCCGAGGGCATGCGTCCGACGCCCCGGGCTCTGGCGCTGGCCGAACCGGTGCGGACCCTGCTGCGGCAGGTCCAAGCGCTGGTGCGTCGCGATGCCGAGTTCGATCCGCGTACGGTCACCCGCACCTTCACCATCGGCCTACCCGACAGCGCCGAGGTGCTGATCGGCCCCCGCCTCCTCGCCCACCTGCGACGGGAGGCGCCGGGCATCAGCCTGCTGCTGCGGTCCATCGACCGCATCCGCATCCTGCAGGAGCTCGATGCGGACCGGGTCGACCTCGGCATCGGCTTCTTCTCTGAGGGGCAGACCCACCACAAGCAGCGCCTGCTCTACCGCGACAGCTATCTCTGCATGTTCAATGCCGACCTCGTCGGCCTGACGCCGCCGATCTCGCTCGACGACTACCTACGCTTTCCCCACGTGCTCACCAGCCTGAAGGAGACCGCCCACGGGGTCGTGGACGATGCCTTGGCGCGGCTCGGGCGCCGGCGCACCCTGGCGGTGACGACGCCGCGCTTCCTCGCGGTGCCGTTCCTGGTGCGCAGTGCGCCCGTCCTGACCACGATGCACGCCCGACTCGCGACCTTCTTCGCCGGGGCGCTGGGCCTCACCGTGAGCCCGGCCCCGGTTGCCCTGGAGGATGTCGCGATCTCGATGCTCTGGCACGCCTCCTACGACGACGATCCCGCCCATCGCTGGCTGCGCCGGACCCTCCTCGCCCTGGTGGAGCAGCCGACCGGAACGATCTGACCGTCGGGGGGCGGGGCGCAGCCACGGAAGCGGCACAATCCTGCGCGATTTCCGCGGCGCGTGAGGATTCGCACGGATGTGATTCACGGGAGGGCGGGGTTCGTTACCGTTCATCAACCGTTCGGTGATTCCCTCCCACAGTGACGCTTCTGGATTTGCACAGGCTCTTCGGGATCAAAGGAACGGAGCTATGAAGAACTCGCTGGTCGCGGCCCTCGTGGCTGCCTCGTTCGCCGTCGCCGCAACCCCGAGCGCCCAGGCGCGCGATGGCATCGGAGCCGGTGGGGCCGCCGCCCTCGGCGTGCTCGGCGGCCTCGCCATCGGCGGTGCGATCGCCTCGTCCCAGAACGATGGCTACTATCCCGGCCGCCCGGTCTACCGCGCCCCGCGCCCGGTCTACGTCGAGGAAGAGGTCTGCCACATGGAGCGCCGCGGGTACGTCGACGCCTACGGCTACGAGCACATCCGCCGCGTCCGCGTCTGCGAGTAAGGCAGACCGAGGGGCGAGCGGCCACTCCACGATCCGTTTCGATGTCAGGCCAGACGGCCCCGCCTCCACGGCGGGGCCGTTCTCGTTCCGGCGGCCCCCTGGCTGCGCCGCCACGCCGGAACCGTTCACCAGGGTCGTCTCCGTTTCGCCGCTTCCTCGGGAGCAACGCGCCAGCGTCCAGCCCGCAAGCATATAATTGTATTAGTTCTAAAATGTTGCTCCGCGATCACGTCGCGAAGTTGTTTAGATCTGCGCCCTAACCGGCTCGTTGACCATCTGAAATTTTTGTTTCAATTGGCCACAATACATTTGGTCGTAGGTCGAACCGTGCCGTTTTTCTTTGTGATCCCCTCCGCACAACCGAAGCGCGGTATCTTCAGCTTGAGGATGGCCCTGGCCAGTTCAGTGGCTGCCATGGTTGCGAGTGCGGTGACTCCGGCGAAGGCCCAGCAATCCAGCCCGCCGAGCGCGTCGGCCGTGACCCTGGATACCCTTGAGGTCGTCGGCGATCGTCGGGGCGGCGCCGCGATCGGCGCGGCCGAGGATCCGCGCGGACCCGTTGCCGGATACGTCGCGACCCGCTCCGTTTCGAGCACCAAGACCGACACCGCGATCATCCGGACGCCCCAGGCGATCTCCGTGGTGGGGCGCCAGCAGATCGACGACCAGAAGCCGGCCTCGCTCGCCGAGGCGACCCGCTACGCGCCGGGCGTCCGCGGCGAGACCTTCGGTGCCGACCCGCGCAACGACTGGTTCCTGATCCGCGGCTTCACCGCCCAGGAATCCGGCTACTTTCTCGACGGGCTGCAGCTGTTCACCTCGGCCTTCGCCACCTGGAAGCTGGAACCCTTCGGCCTGGAGCGGCTCGAGATCCTGCGCGGGCCGAATTCCGGCCTGTACGGCGGCGCCAGCCCCGGCGGCATCATCAATGCGGTGAGCAAACGACCCCCCATCGTGCCGATCCGCTACGTCGAGACCGGCGTCGACAACTACGGCAACGCCTATGCGGGCTTCGACATCGGCGGTCCGGTGGATGCGCCGGGCACCGAGGGCAAGCTGTTCTACCGGCTCGTCGGCCTCGGCCGGGCGGGCGGCACGCAGGTCGACTACGTCAACAACGACCGCTTCTTCTTCGCGCCCTCGATCACTTGGAAGCCGGACGCCGACACCTCGCTCACCGTCCTCGCCCAGGTGCAGCGCGACCGCGCCGGCACCCAGAACTTCCTGCCCTACGAGGGCACGGTCACGCCCGCGCCCTTCGGCTTCATCAAGACGAGCCGCTTCACCGGCGATCCGGCGACCGACCGCCTGACCCGGTCCCAGGACATGATCGGCTACGAGTTCGAGCACCGTTTCGACAACGACATCAAGTTCCGGCAGAACGCGCGCCACGGCACCGTCACCGTCAATCTCTTCAACCGGTACGGCGGCGGCTACGCCACCACGCCGGCCGCGGGCGACCTCAGCCGGTTCGACTTCTTCACCCGCGGCGCCGCAGTGCAGAGCGACATCGACAACCAGTTGGTCATTCCGTTCCGCACGGGAGATTTCGGGCACACGGTGCTGGCTGGCTTCGAGTACCGCCGCTACCAGATCGACGATTACCAGGCCTTCGGCTTCGGTCCGTCGCTGAACCTGATCCGGCCAATCTACCCCAACACACCGCTCAACCTGGGCGCGCCCTACCAGAACGCACTGATCACCCAGAACCAGTTCGCGGCCTACCTGCAGGACGAGATCACGTTCGGGAATTTCTCGATGGTGCTCAGCGGTCGCCACGACTGGGTCGCGACCGACAACGACAATCGCATCGGCGCCAGCGCCAGCCGCGATACCAGCGCCTTCAGCGGCCGCGTCGCCTTGATCTACAACGACGAGTCCGGGCTTGCCCCCTACGTATCCTATGCGCAGGGCTTCAACCCGACCGTCGGCCTCAACGGCGTGACCGGCCAGCTCCTGCTGCCTGAGAGAAGCGAGCAGACCGAGGTCGGCCTGAAGTACAAGCCCCCGGGCTTCGACGGCTATTTCGCCGCCGCCCTGTTCGACCTGACCCGCTCGAACGTCGTGACCACCAATCCGCTCAACATTCAGCAGGTGGTGCAGACCGGCGCGGTGAACTCGCGCGGTGCCGAGATCGAGATGGTGGCCAACCTCGCGCCCGGCCTGCGGGCCGTCGCGTCCTACACCGCCTACGATCTCTCGGTGACCCGCGACCTGAACACGGCCCTCCTCGGCCGGACGCCGACCAACACCCCGGAGCAGTACGGCTCGCTGTTCCTGGACTACACGTTCCAGAGCGGCGTCTTGCGCGGCTTCGGTCTCGGCGGCGGCGTGCGTGGCGTCGGACGCTCCTTCGCGGACCAGGCCAACGAATTCCGCGTGCCGGGCTACGTCGTCGGCGACCTCGTGGCCCACTACGATTGGGAAGGCTGGCGCTTCGCCCTCAACGTATCGAACGTCTCGGACGAGCGGATCGTCAACAGCTGCAGCACCGTCACGGCCTGCTACTACGGCGAGCGCCGCCGGGTGCTCGGCAGTATCGGCTACCGCTGGTAGCCACCCGGGGTCGGTCTCGGCGGGATGACCCTGCGGAGACCGGTCACAGCGGCTGGTAGGTGTGCTCCTCGGCCGGGAAGGTGCCGGAGCGGACTTCCTCGGCATAGTCCTTCACAGCGGCCTCGATCTGGCCCCGCAGGGTGCCGAAGCGCTTCACGAATTTCGGCACCCGGTCGCTCAGGCCGAGCATGTCCTCAAGGACGAGGATCTGACCGTCGCAGGCCATGGTGGCGCCGATGCCGATGGTGGGCGTGGTGATGTCGGGGGAGGTGGCGATGGCCCGGGCCACCGGCTCGACGATGCCCTCCATCACGATGGCGAAGGCGCCGGCGTCGTTGATGGCGCGGGCATCGGCCATCAGGCGGCGCTCGCCGTCGGCCTCGCGGCCCTGCACCTTGAAGCCCCCCATGGTGTTCACCGACTGGGGGGTCAGGCCGATATGGCCCATCACCGGCACGCCGCGCTCCACCAGGAAGGCCACGGTCTCGGCAAAGCGCGCGCCGCCCTCCATCTTGATCGCCCCGGCACCCGTCTCCTTGAGCACGCGCGCAGCGTTGAGGAAGGCCTGTTGGGGGCTCGCCTCGTAGGAGCCGAAGGGCATGTCCACGACCACCAGGGCCCGCGACGTCCCGCGCATCACCGCCAGCGCCTGGACGATCATCATCTCCAGGGTCACCGGTAGGGTCGATTCCATGCCGTGCATCAGCATGCCGAGGGAGTCGCCCACGAGGATGAAGTCGCAATACGGGTCGAGGATGCCGGCGGTATGGGCGTGGTAGGCGGTCAGCGCGATGATCTTGCGCCCCTCGGCCTTGCGCTTCGCCAGGTCGATCGCGCGGATGCGGCGGGACTGAACGGCTTGCGACATGGGACTCCACCCGGCTGGTGCGGATCGCCGGAATGCCGGCGGACCGTCTGCTGGTGGCGTCTCTATACACGGCCTCGCCCGCACGCGCGCGGGCCGAAGTAACGGTCCCCCGGCATTGTCGCCGGATCTTCGCTCCGTAAAACTCTTATTTTGTCGGTGGCATACCAGATATCGCCCCCGCTGGCGACAGGTCATCTCAGCGAGGATCTAAGCGTCGTAAGTCCTGCCCGGGGGCGTCGGTAGCAGCGATGGCGTCGCTGCTCGTAGCTCACTCCGGGCGTTTCCTCCCTAGACTTGCGGGCGCCTTTATTCTGCCACAACGGAACCGCTGTCAACTGCGCATGCGTCGGTGTGTCTGCAGATATCTGCAGATCATTTCAGCGTCGTCGCAGCATGGGAAAACATCGTGCCCGATCAAGGAGTTCGTATTGCGATGTCCCGGTTCGACTGATCGTCCGCTCCGGCAGGTTTTCGGGCGCGGCTGGGCTTGCGGACCAAGAGGCCCTTGGCTGGGTTCCTGACCTAGCGCTGCGCTGCGCCTCCGGCTCGGGCACTCCACGCGGGGTCCTCGGGGATCACCGTGGTGGGGTGGCGCTCCTGCCAGCCCTCGATGCCTTCGGGGAACCAGTGCACGCGGGTATAGCCCTGCAGCACCAGCCGCTTGGCCGCATTCCAGCTGCCCCAGCATTCGGGATGGCAGAAGGCGACGATGGCCCGGCCCCTGTCGCCCCCGGTCAACTCCCCGACGCGCTGGAGGAAGAGCGTCTCGCGAGCCGGATCGAGGGGCGCGGCACCGGCATTGGCCATCCAGACCGCGCCGGGGATCGAGCGGTGAGCGGGCAGCCAGGGCCGGTCGTCCGGAAAGCCCGCCGGGCGCCGGTCGGCCAGGGACACGTCGAGAAGGATCGGCTTGTCGCGGGCGATCAGGGCATCAAGGGCGTCGATGTCGATGACCGTGGCGCCCGACAAGGTGGCTGGGGTGTAGCCCCGTTGCGGCCCTGTCCAGATCCCGTCCGGTTCCGGCACGTTCAGAGGGGAATCCGCTGGGCCGGCCGCCGCCAGAACGAGCATGGCGGTTCCCGCGACCGCGAGCCGGACGAGCCGCCGCATCATGGTGCGGACCCGCTCAGTTCGTGGCGCTCGGCGCCGTGAAGCTGTGCTCCCAGCGGCCGTTCTGGTTGTCGGTGGCCACGACCTTGATCGGCCCCTGGCCCTCCGGCTGCAGGCCGAAGTTGATCACCGGGTTCGACGCGATCGAGATGTCGCCGTCGAGGGTCAGGACGGCCTGATCGCCGCGGGTGATCGCGACTTTGTTGATGTAACGGGCCGGCGTGTAGTCGCGGGTGATCTGGTTCATCTGCATGCCGCTGAAGTTCGGGTGACGGATCATCAGCGTCGCCTCCACGGGGCGCCCGGGCTGGGCCTCCGCGAATTTCAGCTTCATGTCGCCCATCCCCTTCATCGCCTCCTCGTCGCTCATCCCCATGGGCGCCGAGCAGCCGCCGGAAGCCTTCACGAACTTCGTGGTCTCGAAGAGCCGGCCGTCCTTGGTCTCCACCACGGCGTGGATGTTGGTGTAGTTGTTCACCCGCACCCGGAGCTTGATCTCGCCGGCATCCGCCCCCGGGCCGAAGGCGATGTGGGCGGCGTAGGGCGACGGGTTGTCGTCGATGACGAGGTGGATGCCCGCGATCTTGTCCTTCTCCGGCATGGTCAGGGTGATCGGGACCAGCGAGGCATCGAGCGCCCGCACCGGCGCGTCGATCTTCACGAGGCTGTCGGTCGGTGCGATCGTCTTGTCACCGAAGATCGACGTCCGGATCTCCTTCCAGCGGGCGAGGCGTTCCGACTCGTCGTCCGAAGCCCCGGCGGCAAGGCTCGGGCTGGTCCGCAGCGCGGTGCCAGCGCCGACCAGCGGCAGGGCGAGCGACAGGGCTGCCAGGACGGAGCGGACGAGAACAGGTTTAGCAATGGAGCGGGTCATGGCGTTTCTCCTGCTGGATGATCGTTCTTCTTGCGACATCTCTTACATCACGTGGCACCGGGCGGGATCGGCCTCAAGCCACGCTCGCAAATTGAGGTCTCGGGTCATGATCTCGAGTGATGGTCTCCTGCCACGCCCTCATTCCCATTCCAGCTCCTTGAAGGCCTGGGTGACGTTGCGGCCGTTATAGGTGTCGAACAGGACCCACCGGTCGCGCTCGGACTGGGCGACGGTCCGCACCGCCTTCTCGATCGGCACGTCCGCCACGATGGCCTTCCGCGTCTCGTCCCGGAGGATCGTGAGATAGCGGGTGAGGTCGTCGAGGGCGGGCGCGACATCGACCAGCCGCGGTCCGTGCCCCGGAACGGCCTTGGTCGCCCCCATCGCGCGCAGGCGGTCCGCCTCCTTGAGCCAGCCCACGAGGCTGCCGTCGAGGGAGGGGATGCGGGTGACGAACAGGAGGTCGGCGGGAAACAGGATGCCGCTCGCCGAATCGCGCATCGAGAGGTCGCAGTTCGTGTGTGCCGCGCCGTGCGCGGCGAAGCGCACGACGCGGCCGCCGAGATCCACCTCGGCGCCGTCCGTCACCTCCAGGGTGGGATAGACCACGCTGCCGGCCCGGTCCGCGCCCAGAATCTCGACGAGGCGCCCGCGATAGTATTCGCCCCGGGCATCCAGGGCGGCGCGCAGGGCATGGTGGCCCACGTAGACCGGCTTGTCCTCGGCGAAGGCCGCCGCCCCGAAGCAATGGTCCGGGTGGACGTGGGTCAGCACCACGTGGCTGATCGGCTTGTCCGTGCGCTTGCGGATCTCCGCGCGCAGCCAGGCGCCATCGGCGAGGCTGCCGCCGGATTCGGTGACGAGCACGGACCGGTCGCCGACGATGAAGCCGATATTGGCGATGGCGTCGTCGTTCTCGGGGGTCGCCTCGGCGTCGGGGCCGCGCCGGATGAAGATGCCGGGGCCGACCTCCTGCAGGTCGAAGCCCTCGGCCGACCGTCCGAGGGTCGGCAGGCAGCACAGGCACAGGCCGCCGAATAGGGCGCTGCGGCGCGTGGTGCTCCAGCGTGATCGGCTGGCGTCCGCCCGCATGAACTTCCTCCGTCTTCTTGTTCTACCAATTAGTAGGTAGATTTCTTGCCGCGTCAACGGCATAAGCCGGAAGGGCCGCGGACGGGCGATCACGGACTCGCGCGCGGGCGCCGAGGGGCGAGGGCGGTCGTCCGCCAAGGAGACCACGGGACGATGAGGGGCACCCGCGCCGCGCTGCTGCTGCAGGCCGAGACCCTGGTGCGGCGCCGGGGCTATGCCGGCTTCAGCTATGCCGACCTTGCCGAGACGGTCGGGATCCGCAAGGCGAGCATCCATCATCACTTCGCCACAAAGTCCGACCTCGCCCATGCCCTGGTGGCCGCCTACGACGCGCGCTACGACGGCGCCCTGGCCGAGATCCGAGCCGACGAGCCGGACGCGATCCGTCGGATCGCCGCCTACGGGACGCTCTATCTCGGGGGCGTCGAGGCCGGGCTGGGCTGCCTCTGCGCCGTCTTGGCGATCGAGGGAGAGGCTCTGCCGGATTCCCTGCGCGCCGACATCGCCCGCTTCTTCGACAAGCACATCGCCTGGTTGGAGGGTGTGCTCGCCGAGGGGATCGCGGCCGGGAGCGTCCGGGGCTCCGTCGCGCCCGGGGCAACCGCCCGCATGGTGATCGCCGCCCTCGAAGGCGCCCTGCTCATGGAGCGCCTGCTGGCGGGGCCGGCGGGATTCCGCGGCACACTCACGGCGCTCTGCGACGGGCTGCGGGCCGGCGGGGTTTCATCCGATCGGGGTTTCATCCCGCCGGACTGATACAATATAACAGGCTGCAGCGACGCCTCCCGCGCCATCGACGAAGAGTCTCCATGTCCGACAGCCCGAACACCGCCTCCGCGAAGATTCCCGTCACCGTGCTCACCGGTTACCTGGGCGCGGGCAAGACCACGCTCCTCAACCGCATCCTCACCGAGAACCACGGCAAGCGCTACGCGGTGATCGTCAACGAGTTCGGGGAGATCGGCATCGACAACGACCTCATCATCGGCGCCGACGAGGAGGTGTTCGAGATGAACAACGGCTGCGTCTGCTGCACGGTGCGCGGTGACCTCATCCGCATCATGGACGGCCTGGTGAAGCGGCGCGGCAAGTTCGACGCGATCATCGTCGAGACCACCGGCCTCGCCGATCCCGCCCCCGTGGCCCAGACCTTCTTCATCGACGAGGATGTCGGCGCGGCCGCCCGCCTCGACGCGGTGGTGACGGTGGCCGATGCCAAGTGGCTCTCGGACCGCCTCAAGGACGCGCCGGAAGCCAAGAACCAGATCGCCTTCGCCGACGTGATCCTGCTCAACAAGGCCGATCTCGTGGCGGAGGCGGACCTCGCCCGGGTCGAGGCCCAGATCCGCGCGATCAACCCCTACGCCAAGGTCCACCGCACCGAGCGCTGCGCGGTGCCGCTGGAGGCGGTGCTGGAGCGCAACGCCTTCGATCTCGGCCGCATCCTCGACATCGAGCCCGACTTCCTCGAGGAGGGCCATCATCATCACCACGACGACGACATGCAGTCGGTCTCGGCGAAGATCGACGGACCGGTCGACCCCGAGAAGTTCATGCCCTGGATCTCGACCCTGACCCAGGTCCAGGGCCCCGACATCCTGCGCTGCAAGGGCATCGTCGCCTTCCCGGACGAGCCGCAGCGCTTCGTCTTCCAGGGCGTCCACCAGATCCTCGACGGCGACCTTCAGGGGCCGTGGAAGGACGACGAGCCGCGCGTCTCCCGCGTGGTCTTCATCGGCCGCAAGCTCGATCCGGAGGCGATCCGCGCCGGCTTCGAGGATTGCAAGGCCGGGTGACGAGCGATCGTCGCGGGACGGCTCTCGTCCCCCGGGCCGTCATGCGGCCTTCACGCCGGCCAGGAACTGCGACACCTCCTGGCCGAGGTTTTCGGAGTAGCGCGACAGCTCCCGGGCGGCACTCAGGACCTGGCTGGCGGCGGCGCCCGTCGATCCGGCGCCGGCGCGGACATGCTCGATGTTGGTCGTCACCTCCTGGGTGCCCTGCGCGGCCTCCTGGACGTTCCGGGCGATCTCCCGGGTGGCGGCGCCCTGCTGCTCCATCGGGGCGGCGATGCCGTTCGCGTAGGTCGACATGTCGGCGATGGTCCGGCCGATCCGCGTGATGTCGGATACGACCTCGCCGGTGGCACCCTGGATCTCGCCGATCTTGGTGCGGATCTCCTCGGTGGCGCGCGCGGTCTGCCCGGCCAGTTCCTTCACCTCGGAGGCGACGACGGCGAAGCCCCGGCCGGCCTCGCCGGCCCGGGCCGCCTCGATGGTGGCGTTGAGCGCCAGCAGGTTGGTCTGGCCCGCGATGTTCGTGATCATGGCGACGACGTCGGTGATGCTGGACGCAACCTCGGTCAGCCGCTTCACGGTCGCCTCGGTGCTGTGCGTGTCCTCCACGGCCTGGTTGGCCATGCCGGAGGATTGGCTGACCTGGGCCACGATCTCCTGGATCGAGGCGGACATCTCCTCGCTGGCGGCCGCGACCGTGTGGACGTTGGCCGAGGTCTCTTCCGCCGCGCTCGCCACCGTGGTCGCCTGCCGGATCGACTGATCCGCCGTGGAGGCCATCGACTGGGCGGTGGCCTCCATCTCGGTGGCCGCCCCCGCCAGTCCCTGTGTGAGGTGCGAGACGTTGGCCTCGAAACGCTTCGTCAGCCCGTCGAGCACTTCGGCCCGGCGGATCTTCGCCTGGTTCTCGGCGTCCTGCTCGGCCGCCAGCTGACGCGCGTCGGTCGCGTTGCGCTTGAAGACTTCCAGAGAGCGCGCCAGCAGGCCGATCTCATCCTTGCGCGCCATGCCCTCGACGGTGACGGTCAGGTCGCCGCTCGCGAGACGGCCCATCGCGGCGCCCATGGCGGTGACCGGACGGGTGATCGCGAAGATCACGATCAGGCCGGCGCTGCCCAGGGCGGCCAGCAGCCCGACGACGGCCGACGCCACCAGCGTGGTCGTGGTGCTTCTGACGATCTCGTCGGCGTTGACGGCGCTTGCCTTCAACTCCGCGTCGATGAGGGCGATCCGCTGATTCGCCTCCTCGCGCAGCTTGGCCCGCAACGGTGTCGCTTCTGTCTGGGCGATCCTGTTTCCGGTCGCGGGATCGTTGTTCAGGGCGGCCTCGGAGGAGCGGTTCAGAACGGCGAAGTAGACCTCCAACCCCCGTCGAAGCTCGGCGTTCGCCGCGACGCGATCGGACGTATCCGCCAGGGCGGCAAGGCTGGCCTGTGCCGCGTAGGTCGCCTTGATGGCGATGGCCTGCCGGGACTTGAAGTCGTGGCCTCTTGGACCGGTCGGATCGATCAGGATGTTGCGATTCTGGAGTGCGGCTTCCGTCAAGGTGATCTGCAGGCCGAGAGCGTAGCTCTGCCGTGCCATCTGCACCTGGACGATCTCCCGTGTCTGGTCCGCAATCCGGGACAGCGCATGACGGGCGTAGATCACAAGACCTACGGCGACCAGTGCCGTCATGGCGAACGGAATGATGATCTTTACCAGGAGGCTTAGATTATTGAACGTCCTCATCACGCATCCCGCCTCTGCAAATGGAGGATCATGTTTGTTTCTTAACGGATCTCATTTGACGGTTAAAAAAATTTAACATTCGCAATTTATCTGTTTAAATTAGGTCTTATTGTTGAAAGATCGATAATAGTGTTGTCACGTTACAAATCCTAGAAGGATAAGTTTAGCAAGATTATTATTCACTGCAGGATAAGTTTAGATGTTCTGATTTGGAGATAGGGTTATGGAACGGAAGAGTTCCCGTGCGCTGCCTTCTGCGAGATCTCGGGTTCGGTGGGTGTTCCTGGCTCGGCAAGAAGGACATTGCTGAAGAGGGTTTTTTGAATGCGCTGGAGCCGTCGTCAGATCATCTCGAACGGCCGGGTATCCTAACGTCGTGACCCTCGGGACACGCGAGGCTTCGACGGCGCATCGCAACACTTGGTTTACCATTCCGGCACAGGATCGGTCCCGTGCCGGCCTGCCGCCGCCGGCCGCGATCGGCTGCCCTGCCCGGGCGCCGTGAGGCCCCGGAGAGCGCTGATCCCATGATGTCCCGCGCCGAACGCACGCCCCTGACGGACTGGTGGTGGACCGTCGACCGCGGCCTGCTGGCCGGCCTCGGCGCGCTCATGGTGGCGGGCCTGGTCTTCCTCATGGGCGGCGGGCCGCCCGTGGCCGAGAAGATCGGCCTACCGACCTTCCACTTCCTCAACCGGCAGGCGCTCTACCTCGCGCCCACGATCCTCATCATCGTCGGCGTCTCGTTCCTGTCCCTGCGCCACATCCGCCGCGTCGCGCTCTTCACCTGGATGATGGGCGTCGCGCTCTGCATCCTGGCGAGCAAGTTCGGGCCGGAGATCAAGGGCGCGCACCGCTGGATCCAGTTCGGCGCCATCGGCATCCAGCCCTCGGAATTCGTCAAGCCCGCCTTCGTGGTGGTGGCGGCCTGGGCCTTCTCGGAGGGCGCGCAGCGCCGCGACATGCCGGGCGGCCTGCTGGCGATCCTGCTCCTGCCGGTCACCATCGTGCCCCTCGTGCTGCAGCCCGATTTCGGCCAGACCATGCTCATCACCATCGTGTGGTGCGCGCTGTTCTTCGTGGCCGGCCTGCACTGGTTCTGGGTGGCGGGCCTCGGCGCCGGCGGCCTCATCGGCGTGGCCGCCGCCTACCGCTTCCTGCACCACGTGCGCGAGCGCATCGATCGCTTCCTCGACAGCGATTCCGGTGACAACTTCCAGGGCTTCTGGGCCCGGCAATCGTTCAATTCGGGTGGCTGGTTCGGCACCGGTCCGGGGGAGGGCGTCGCCAAGCGCCACCTGCCCGACGCCCACACCGACTTCATCTTCTCGGTGACGGGCGAGGAGTTCGGCACCGTTGTGTGCCTCGGCCTCGTCCTCCTGTTCGCCTACATCGTCATGCGCGGCCTGAAGCTGGCCCGGCGCACCGACGACACCTTTTCGCGGCTGGCGATCACGGGCCTCACCACCCTGTTCGGCCTCCAGGCCTGCATCAACATGGCGGTGAACGTCCGGCTGATGCCCGCCAAGGGCATGACGCTGCCCTTCGTCTCCTACGGCGGCTCGTCGCTGATCTCGCTCGCCCTCGGCATGGGCTTCCTCGTGGCCTTGACCCGCAAGCGCCCCCGGACCACCACCCTGAGCCAGAAGCCGCCGGGCACCGCCCCGGCGACGATCGCCGGAGTGATGCGTTGACCGTTGCCACCGCCACGATCCTGCTCTGTGCCGGGGGCACGGGCGGGCACCTGTTTCCCGCCGAGAGCCTGGCCTACGCCCTGCGCGCCCTCGGCGTGCGGGTCGTGCTCGCCACCGATGCCCGGGTGGACTCCATCGCCACCGGCTTCCCGGCCTCCGAGATCGTCACCATCGCGTCCGCGACGCCCTCGGGACGCTCCCCGATCAGGCGCGCCGGCGCGCTCCTCACCCTCGGCCGGGGCTTCGGTGTCGCCGCGCGGGAGATCCGGCGCATCGATCCGGCCGCCATCGTGGGTTTCGGCGGCTATCCCACGGTGCCGCCGATGCTGGCGGGGCAGATCCTGCGCGTCCCCACCATCCTGCACGAGCAGAACGCCGTGATGGGTCGGGCCAACGCCTTCCTGGCGCGGGGCGCCCGCGCCATCGCCACGGGCTTCCGCGAGGTCCGGGGCGTGCCGGTTAAGGCGCTGGCACCCCGGACCCACACCGGCAACCCGCTGCGCCCGGCGGTGCTCGCGGCCGCGAAGGTCGCCTATCCGCCGGCCGGTGCCGGTGATCCCCTGCACCTCCTCGTCTTCGGCGGCAGCCAGGGCGCCCGGGTGATGGGCGAAGTCGTTCCGGCCGCCATCGCCAACCTGCCCGCCGATCTGCGCGCCCGGCTCCACCTCGTGCAGCAGGTGCGGGCCGAGGACCTGACGCAGGTCCAGAATCTCTATCTCGGCCTCGGGCTCGCGGGCTTCGAGGCCGCGCCCTTCTTCAAGGACCTGCCGGCCCGCATGGCGGCGGCGCACCTCGTCATCGGCCGGTCCGGCGCATCCACGGTCTCGGAACTCGCCGCCATCGGACGGCCCGCCATCCTGGTGCCGCTCCCCGGCGCCCTCGACCAGGATCAGGCGGCCAACGCCGCGACGCTGGCCGCCATCGGCGCCGCGCAGGCGATTCCGCAATCCGCCTTCACGCCGGACCGGCTCACGGCGGAGCTGGTCGACCTCTTCACCAATCCCGGAAAATTGACCGCGGCGGCCTCAGCCGCCAAAAGCGCTGGAATTCACGACGCGGCCGAGCGGCTCGCCGACATCGTCCTCGCGACGGCGGCCCGCACCTGACGGCGTCCGCCGATTGATCCCCTTCGGGCCGGTTCGTCCGGACCCCCGACGCCCCTGAGACTGGTCCTTCCCATGAAGCTGCCCGACAAGCTCGGCCCCATCCACTTCATCGGCATCGGCGGCATCGGCATGTCCGGCATCGCCGAGGTGATGCACAACCTCGGCTACACCGTGCAGGGGTCGGACGCCAACGACAACGCCAATGTCCGGCGCCTCTCCGAGAAGGGCATGCGCACCTTCATCGGCCACGAGGCCGGCAACGTCGAGGAGGCCGCCCTGGTGGTGGTCTCCACCGCGATCCGCCGCGACAATCCCGAGCTCGTCGCCGCCCGCGAGCGCCGCCTGCCGGTGGTGCGCCGGGCCGAGATGCTGGCCGAGTTGATGCGCTTCAAGTCCTGCGTCGCCATCGCGGGCACCCACGGCAAGACGACGACGACCTCCCTCGTCGCCACCCTGCTGGATGCCGGCAACCTTGACCCCACCGTGATCAACGGCGGCATCATCAATGCCTACGGCACCAACGCCCGCATGGGCGAGGGCGAGTGGATGGTGGTGGAGGCCGACGAATCCGACGGGACCTTCCTGAAGCTCCCGGCCGATGTCGCCATCGTCACCAACATCGACCCCGAACACCTCGACCATTTCGGCTCGTTCGAGGCGGTCAAGGACGCCTTCCGGCGCTTCATCGACAACATCCCGTTCTATGGCTTCGCGGTGATGTGCATCGACCACCCGATCGTGCAGGACCTCGTCGGGCACATCGAGGACCGCCGCATCATCACCTACGGCGAGAACCCGCAGGCCGATGTCCGGCTCATCGATGTGGACCTGCGCGGCGGCCAGAGCCGCTTCCGCGTGATGATCCGCGACCGCCGCCCCGGCTTCCGTCTCGAGATGGAGGATCTCGTCCTGCCGATGCCGGGCAAGCACAACGCCCTGAACGCCACCGCGGCGCTCGCCGTGGCGCACGAGCTCGGGGTCGAGCCGGAGGCGATCCGCAAGGCGCTGGCCGGCTTCGGCGGGGTGAAGCGCCGCTTCACCCGGACCGGCGTGTGGAACGGCGCCCTGATCTTCGACGATTACGGACACCATCCGGTGGAGATCAAGGCGGTGCTCAAGGCCGCCCGCGCCTCCACCGAGGGCAACGTCATCGCCATCGTGCAGCCGCACCGCTACACGCGCCTCGCCTCGCTGTTCGACGATTTCTGCACCTGCTTCAACGATGCCGACACGGTCATCGTCGCCCCCGTCTACGCGGCGGGCGAGGCGCCGATCGAGGGCATGGACCGCGACGGGCTGGTCTCGGGTCTGAAGTCGCGCGGCCACCGCGACGCCATCGCGCTGCAGCGCTCCGAGGACCTCGCCGGCATCGTCGCCGGCCGCGCCAAGCCCGGCGACTACGTCGTCTGCCTTGGCGCCGGCAACATCACGCAATGGGCCTACGCCCTGCCGGGCGAACTCGCGGCCCTGGACGGCGTGACGGCGTGAAACCGGCCTACGGGTCGGTACCGTCCGGGATCAGATCCTCCGGGTCGACGTCCAGCGCGCGCGAGGGTGCGATAAACAATGAGGTCGGCCGTGCGCTCACCCCGTTCCATCGCCGACAGGAGGGACTCGGTGATCCCGCCGAGGCTGGCCAGGGCGGCCATCGTCATGTCCGGGCGCTTTCGCCAGAAGGGGAGGGGGCGCGGAGCCCGGCGCACGGCATCGAGGTCAGACTTACTCGGGATCTCGTCCGCGCCGCTCGCCAGTCGCGCCTGCGAGGCCTGCAGCGTACGCGCGCCCGTCGCATCTTCGGCCAGAGCGACGAGCCGTTGGAAATCGGCCTCCGGCAGGATCACGATGGCTTCGCCCGAGGGCGTCTTGGTGCGCACGATGGTCATGCCGATCTTCTTAGCCGTAGATCGAGCCGCGCGGGCCGATGTCGGGCACCATGATTCGACCGGCGCGATCGTGAAGATCACCCGCCAATCGCCGATCCGAAGGTGATATCCCTGCGTACCCCTCAGAGCCTTGATGTTGTTGGCGAGCGCATCCGGTCTCTCAGCGAGAAGGCGCAGCTTCCCGCGGATGAGCGCCTCTGTCCTGGGCGGCATCCGGATCAGAGCGCGCGCCGCCGGGCGTGTGGAACCGATCGTCCGGCCTAGCGCACGCTCCCGCTCGTCGTCCTGCATCCGATAGTCGTTTCAACTGAAAAGCACCCGCCCAATGACCGCCTTCCCGGACATCACGCCCGACATCCGCGCCCGGGCGCCGGCCCTGCGCGGGCGGCTCATCGCCAACCAGCCGCTCTCGGACCTGACCTGGTTCCGGGTCGGCGGCCCGGCGCAGGTGCTGTTCACCCCGGCCGACGCGGAGGACCTCGGCCTTCTGCTCTCGGCCCTCGATCCGGAAATACCCGTGACGGTGATCGGCCTCGGCTCGAACCTCATCGTCCGTGACGGCGGCGTGCCCGGCGTCGTGGTGCGCCTCGGCGGCCGGGCTTTTGGCATGGTGGCGATCGACGGCGAGACCCTGCGTGTCGGCACCGCCGTGCCGGACATGCGCCTCGCCAAGGCGGCGGCGGAGGCCGGGCTCGACGGGCTGGCGTTCTTCCGCGGCATTCCCGGTTCGGTCGGCGGCGCCCTGCGCATGAATGCCGGTGCCCACGGGGGCGAGACCACCGACGTGCTGGTGGAGGCCCACGGCATCGACCGCCGGGGCGAGGCGCGTCGCTTCACCCATGCGGAGATGGGCTTCACCTACCGGCACAGCGGCGCCCCCGACGACGTGATCTTCACGCATGCGGTGTTCCGCGGGAGCCCCGGCGAGCGGGCGGCCATCGAGGCCGAGATGGAGCGGGTGACGGCGGCGCGCGAGGCGGCCCAGCCGATCCGCGAGCGCACCGGCGGCTCAACCTTCAAGAACCCGCCCGGGGGCAAGGCTTGGCAACTCGTCGACGCGGCCGGCTGCCGCGGCCTGACGGTCGGCGGCGCACAGGTCTCGGAGATGCACTGCAATTTCCTGATCAATCGCGATAACGCCACGGCGGCCGACATCGAGGGGCTCGGCGAGGAGGTACGCCGGCGCGTGCGCGAGACCTCCGGCGTCGAACTCCACTGGGAGATCAAGCGCATCGGATTATCGACACGGACGGCGTAAGACGGTAAGACGTAAGCTGGGCGACAGGAAGGATTCGATGACCGGACGGGACGTTCTGACGGCCTATTCGAAGGTCTCCGTGAAGAGCCAGACCGTGCTCCCGGCCGAAGTCCGCGAACGCCTCGGCATCGGCCCGGGCGATCGCCTTCGCTACGTGATCACCCGAGACGGCATTCGTATCGAGAAGGCGCGGCCCGAGGGTGAAGATCCCTTCGTGACATTCACGGAATGGGCCGGTGCCGCCGACGAAGAAGCCTATGGCAATCTCTAGGGACCCAGGCGGACGCACGTTCCCCGCAGGGACCGTGGTGGTCGTACCGTTTCCCTATTCAAACCGTTTGGCTGAGAAGCGTCGCCCGGCCGTCGTGGTCTCGGGGGAGGCCGTTGCCGAGGCGGGATTCGTCTGGATCGCTATGATCACCAGCGCGAACAACCCCGCCATGGGGGGCGATCAAGCGATCGACGATCTCGCTGCTGCCGGGCTTGATGCTCCTTCGGTCATCAGACCCATCAAGCTGGCCTGCATCGAACCGGCTCGCATCCTCAAGCGGATCGGAACATTGCCGCCGGTCGCGGCCGGCGCGGTTTTCGATGCGATCAACGATCGGATCGGCCCGCGAAGGCCGGCGTGACGACGCAACCCATGTCCGCGCAATTCCCAGGAGTCCCCATGTCCAAGCACGTCGCCGTCCTCATGGGCGGGTGGTCCTCCGAGCGGCCGGTCTCGCTGAATTCGGGCCATGCCTGCGCCGATGCCCTGGAGGGGCAGGGCTTCCGCGTCACGCGGGTCGACGTCCAGCCGGACATCGCGACGGTGCTCACCGACCTGCGGCCCGACGTGGCGTTCAATGCGCTGCACGGGCCCGCGGGCGAGGACGGCACGATCCAGGGCCTGCTGGAGCTGCTGCGCATCCCCTACACCCATTCCGGCGTGCTGGCCTCGGCTCTGGCGATGCACAAGGAGCGTGCCAAAGTGGTCATGCGGGCGGCCGGCGTCAGCGTCCCGGAGGGCCGCGTCGTTAACCGTCATGAGGCCGCAAAGTCACACGTGCTGACGCCGCCCTACGTGCTCAAGCCGGTGGCCGAGGGCTCCTCCATGGGGGTCATCATCGTGCGCGACGGACGCTCCCATCCGCCCCAGGAAGTGGGCCGGGCGGATTGGGGCTATGGCGATGAAATCCTTGCGGAAACCTACGTCGCCGGGCGCGAGCTAACCTGCGCCGTGATGGGCGACCGGGCCCTCGGGGTGATCGAGATCAAGCCCGCTTCGGGGGAGTGGTACGACTTCGACGCGAAGTACGCCGAGGGGGGGTCGATCCACGTCCTCCCGGCAGAAATTAAACCAAATCTTTACCAGCGTGTCCAAGAGTTGTCGTTAACGGCGCATCAAGCACTCGGGTGCCGGGGCATCAGCCGTGCGGACCTTCGCTACGACGACACACCGGGGGGAACCGGTGCCCTCGTCGTGCTGGAGGTCAACACGCAACCCGGCATGACGAAGACGAGCTTGGTCCCGGAGATGGCAGCCCATGCGGGCTATAGTTTCGGTGAGCTCGTTCAATGGATGGTGGAGGACGCAACGTTGGGCCGCTAGGGGCCGAAGGCCCGCTCGGCGGCCACGGCCTCCCCGGGTCGGGCCTGCCGGGTCCGGCCGCCGGCACCGTGCGTTCGGTCCGGTCCGCGCTGGCGGCGCGCCTGCGCCGCTTCACGCCGCCCGGCCGGCGCTCCCGCCTCGCGGTTCCGATCGAGCGCCGCGTCCCGCGCCACCTCGGGACGGCGGCCTTCTCGGTCTCCTTCGCCGCCCTCGCCCTCGCCGGCTTCATCGGCAGCGGCGCCTATGATCGCTTCGTGGCCGAGCACGGCCGCCCCCTCGACATCGCGGCGCGGATCGCCGGCTTCGGCGTCGAGCGCGTCACCATCTCGGGCATCGCCCGGCTCTACGAACGCGAGGTGCTGCAGGCCGCCGGCATCGACGGCCACTCCTCGGTGGTCTTCCTCGACGTGGCGGAGGCCCGCGAGCGCCTGCTGGCGGTGCCGCTGATCGCGAGTGCCTCCGTGCGCAAGGTCTATCCGAACGAGATCGTCATCACCCAGGTCGAGCGCGAGCCCGCCGCCCTCTGGCAGCGCAACGGCGAGATCGCCGTGATCGCCGCCGACGGCACGGTGATCGACCAGATGCGCGACGACCGCTACGCCGCGCTTCCCCTCGTGGTCGGTGACGACGCCAACCTCAAGCTCAAGGACTACCTCGCCCTGATCGAGGCGGCCGGCGCCCTGGCCGAGCGGGTCAAGGCCGGCACCTACGTGTCCGGACGGCGCTGGACGCTCAAGCTCGACGGCGTCGACATCCGCCTGCCCGAGACGGGCGCCACCGAGGCCCTGGCTCGATTGGTTAAGCTCGAGCGCGACAACCGCATCCTCGAGAAGGACATCATCGCGGTGGACCTGCGCATGCCCGACCGGGTGGTGGTGCGGCTCACCGAGGAGGCGGCCGCGGCCCGCGCCGAATCCCAGAAGAAGTCCAAGCCCAAGGGGACCAGCACATGAGCCGCACGATCCGTCCGGCGCATCCCGCGTCCCGTCCCCGTTTCACCTCCTCCGCTCGGTAGCCCGATGCACGACCCGCACGGCCTCACCCCACGCCTGAAGCCTCTCTCCGCCCGGCGCAGCACCACCCTCTCGGTGCTCGACATCGGAACGAGCAAGGTCGTCTGCCTCATCGCCGAGCTTCAGCCGGCCGAGGCCCTCACCACCCTGCGCGGGCGCACCCACTTCGCCCGCGTCATCGGCATCGGCCACCAGCGTTCGCAGGGTCTCAAGGGCGGCGTCATCGTCGACCTTGAGGCCGCCGAGGGCGCGATCCGCCAGGCGGTCCACGCCGCCGAGCGGATGGCGAAGGTCGAGGTGCAGTCGGTCATCGTCAACATGTCCGGCGGCCGGATCGGCTCGCAGCACTTCGAGGCGCGCGTCGGCACCCGCACCGGCACCGTCACGGGCTCCGACGTGGAGCGCGTGCTGGAGACCGCCTCCGCGCACGGCGTCAGCCCCGGCCGGGCGGTGCTCCACGCTCTGCCCACCGGCTACGCCATCGACGGCCAGGGCACGGTCATCGATCCGTCGGGCATGATGGGCGACGCCCTCGGGGTCGACCTCCACGTGGTCACCGGCGAGGCGGCCGCCGCCCGCAACCTCATGCTCGCCGTCGAGCATTGCCACCTCGGCGTCGAGGCGGTGATCGCCACCCCCTACGCCGCCGGGCTCTCGGCCCTGGTCGACGACGAGGCCGAGATGGGCGTCGCCGTGGTCGACATGGGCGGCGGCACCACCAGCGTCGGCGTCTTCTCCGGCGGCCACCTCGTCCACGTGGACGCCGTGGCGGTCGGCGGCCACCACGTCACCATGGATATCGCCCGCGGCCTCTCCACCCGGGTCGCCGCGGCCGAGCGCCTCAAGACCCTCTACGGCTCGGCCATCGCCACCGCCTCCGACGAGCGCGACATGATCGCGGTCCACGGGGTGGGCGAGGACGAGGGCGATGCCCCCAACCACGTGCCGCGCTCGCAGCTCGTGCGGATCATCCGCCCGCGCGTCGAGGAGGTGGTGGAACTGGTGCGCGACCGCCTCCGGGCCGCCGGCTTCTCGGCCCAGGCCGGGCGGCGAGTGGTGCTGACGGGGGGCGCGAGCCAGCTCGTCGGTCTGCCGGAGGTCGCCCGCCGGGTGATGGAGGGCCAGGTCCGCATCGGCCGGCCGCTCGGCATCCGCGGCCTGCCGGAGGCCGCCAAGGGACCCGCCTTCTCCGCGGCGGTGGGTCTCCTGGTCTACCCGCAGGTGGCGCATGCGGAGCATTTCGAGCCGCGGGGCCACGGAGCCTTCGCCGGCACGGGAACGGACGGCTACCTCTCGCGCGTCGGACGCTGGATCCGCGAGAGTTTCTGAGACGACCGCCGTCGCGCCCCAAACCCCACACATCGGGGTGGGTGCGAACGGCCAGACGAGAATCGGCGCCTTCCTCAACCGAGGCGTCAAACGAAACGTGAAAGGCACGAGAGGCTCGACACCATGGCCATCAGTCTGCAGGCGCCGGATATCCGGGAACTCAAGCCCCGCATCACCGTCTTCGGTGTCGGCGGAGCCGGCGGCAACGCCGTCAACAACATGATCGAATCCGGCCTGCTGGGCTGCGAATTCGTGGTCGCCAACACCGACGCCCAGGCGCTGACCTCCTCGAAGGCCGAGCGCGTGATCCAGATGGGCCTCGGCGTGACGCAGGGCCTCGGCGCCGGCTCGCACCCCGAGGTCGGCTCGGCCGCCGCCGACGAGGTCATCGACGAGATCCGTGACCAGCTCTCCGGCGCCCACATGTGCTTCATCACCGCCGGCATGGGCGGCGGCACCGGCACCGGCGCGGCCCCCGTCATCGCCCGTGCGGCCCGTGACATGGGCATCCTCACCGTCGGCGTCGTAACGAAGCCGTTCCAGTTCGAGGGCGTGCGCCGCATGCGCACCGCCGAGGCCGGCATCCAGGAGCTCCAGGCCGCCGTCGACACCCTGATCGTCATCCCGAACCAGAACCTGTTCCGGGTCGCCAACGAGAAGACCACCTTCGCCGACGCCTTCGCGATGGCCGACCAGGTGCTGTACTCGGGCGTCGCCTGCATCACCGACCTGATGGTCAAGGAAGGCCTGATCAACCTCGACTTCGCCGACGTCCGGGCCATCATGCGCGGCATGGGCAAGGCCATGATGGGCACCGGCGAGGCCTCGGGCGAGAACCGCGCCAACCGGGCCGCCGAGGCCGCCATCGCCAACCCGCTCCTCGACGACGTCTCGATGAAGGGCGCGCGCGGCCTGCTGATCTCGATCACCGGCGGCAACGACCTCACCCTCTACGAGCTCGACGAGGCCGCCACCCGCATCCGCGAGGAGGTCGATTCGGACGCCAACATCATCCTGGGCGCCACCTTCGACGAGAGCCTCGACGGCATCATCCGGGTGTCCGTGGTCGCCACCGGCATCGAGCCGGCGCTGATCGCCGCCAACTCGCAGAACAACCCCGACATCGTCCAGACCGAGCAGCGCATCGCCGAGGTCGCCGAGCGTCTGCGTGCGGAAGCGAGGGCGCGGGCCGCACAGCCCGCGTCGACCTTTCGCCCCGTCGGACAGGACGGAGCTGTAGCGGCCCCGGCCGCGCAGCCCGCCGCTCCGGCGTCGCTGCAGGCCGCCCCGATCCAGGCCGCTCCGGTCCAGGCTCCGGTGCAGCAGGCCCTGCGCGCCCCCGAGCCGATGGCCCTCGCCCCCGAGCCGATGCGGGTCGAGCTGCCCCAGGCCCCGGTGATGCGCGACGAGGTGATGCTGACGCAGACCCAGCCGCGCGCCGCCATGTCCTACGAGCCCGCACCGATGCCGGCTCCCGAGCCCGCGCCCCAGCATGCCGCCGGCCCGTTCGTGCCGCCCCGGCCAGCCGTGGCCGTGGCCCGCGCCCCGCGCATGCCGCAGATCCAGGACCTGCCGCTTCCCGCCCAGGCCCAGCTCCGGGCCCGCGAGGAGCAGCCGGCCGAGCCGGCCGGCGATTCCAAGCGCATGACGCTGCTGCGCCGTCTCGCGACGGTGGGCTTCGGCGGACGCCGTGAGGAGGTCGAGGCCGCGCCGCTTCCGCAGATGCGGGCGCCCGCCGCCCCGGTCCCGCAGGCCGCCCCGCCCGCGGACTACGCCAAGCGCGCTCCCGTGCAGGCTCCCCCGGCCTACCGCCCGGCCCAGGGCAACCTCGATCCTCAGGGTCGCGTCGCTCCCCAGGCCCGCATGATGGACGACGACCAGCTCGAGATCCCGGCCTTCCTGCGCCGCCAGGCGAACTGAAACCGGGGTCCGGCGGACACGTCAACGCCAAGGCTGAGATATTTCAGCCACAGGCCCGGAGCCTCGCGGCTCCGGGCTATGCCTATTGTTAAACCGTTGTTCTAAAACGAGATTCGGATTCGCTGGTGGAAACCGCGGCTGTAACACAGCGTAAGAATCCGTGATTTGGCCTGCCTTGGAGGCGCGGCTATACGAATTTTGGAACGACAAGGCGCGGTGGTTTCGGCCATCAGACGCCGGCAGGGGCTTCAAGCAGCGGACGGATCGCAAGGGGCGCAGGGCCCATCCCGACGGGATGGGCGCGCCCGATCACGGCCGAGGGCTATGGAATGCGAACGAACCAACAGACGACACTCAAAGCCCCCGCGACCCTGAGCGGCATCGGCGTCCATTCCGGGAACCCGGTCGAGATCACGCTGCATCCGGCGCCCGCCAACCACGGCATCGCCTTCCTTCGCACCGGAATGCCCACCGGCAACGACCGGCTCATCAAGGCCCATCACGCCTGCGTCTCCGCCACCGAGCTCTGCACCGTCATCGGTGACGTCGAGAGCGGCGCGGTCGCCACCATCGAGCACCTGATGTCGGCGCTCTACGGTCTCGGGATCGACAACGTCCTCGTCGAGATCGACGGCCCCGAGATGCCCATCCTCGACGGCAGCGCGCTCCCCTACGTCCAGGCCATCGACGCCGTGGGCACCGCGACCTGCGGCGCCGCCAAGCGGTGGATCAAGGTCCTCCGCTCCGTCCGCATCGAGGTCGGCCGGGCCTTCGCCGAGCTCCGCCCCATCGACCGGGGCTTCCGCCTCGACGTCGAGATCGATTTCGAGAACCCGGTGATCGGCCGGAGCCGCAAGGCGATGGACCTCACCCCCTCCGCCTACCGTCGCGAGATCGCCGGCGCCCGCACCTTCGGCATGATGCGGGACGTCGAGCGCTACTGGAAGGCGGGCTTCGCCCTCGGCGCATCCCTCGAGAACACCGTCGCGGTCGGCGAGACCGCCGTCGTGAACCCTGAGGGCCTGCGCTACGCCGACGAGTTCGTCCGGCACAAGTTCCTCGACGCCGTGGGCGATCTCGCCCTCGCGGGTCTCCCGCTCCAGGGCGGCTACCGCTCCTATTGCGGCGGTCACCGAATGAATGTCGGCGTCCTCACCGCCCTGTTCTCCGATCGCGCCAACTACGCCATCGTCGAGGCTCCCGGCGCCCGCCGCGAGACCAGCCTGACCGAGTTCGGCGCCAGCCTCGGCATCGCCGCCTTCGTGGGCGATCTGTAGCGCCACCGACACACAGCCGTCGTTTCTGTCCAGGGCGTGGCCCGCCCGCCGCTTTCGCGCCCAAATCGCGCTCCACGGTGAATCGAGCGTGAAGCGGGACGTCCGTCCGGTGTGCAGCGCACCCGGATCGTGGCATGAGGCCGTCAGCCACGCGACCGAACTTTGTGATGGCTTGACGTCGCGAGTCCGAGAACGGACCCGTCTGTTGGGGGAACACCGGAATGCGCCTTACTCATCCCAACCGCGGTGCGATGGCGGCCGTGCTGGTGTCCGTCCTCGGCCTCGGCCTCGGCGGATGCGACGCCCTCGACTCGATCAATCCCTTCGCCGAGAAGTACAAGCCGGAAGTGGTTCCGGATGTTCCCGCCGACAAGCTCTACAGCGAGGGCTTGGCGCGGATGGAAGACAAGGACTACGAGGGCGCCTCGAAGAAGTTCGGCGAACTCGACAAGGCCTACAGCTATTCCGACTGGTCGCGCAAAGCGCTGCTGATGACGGCCTACGCGAATTACGAGGGCGCGAAGTACGACGACGCGATCAACGCCTCGAAGCGCTACCTGCAGCGCCACCCGGCGAGCAAGGACGCGGCCTACGCCCAGTACCTGATGGCGATGTCGCACTACAAGCAGATCCCCGACGTGACCCGCGACCAGGACCGCTCCGAGAAGGCGCTCGCCGGCCTGCAGGAGCTCGTGCAGAAGTACCCGACCTCTGAATACGCGGCCGACGCCAAGGCCAAGATCCAGATCACGCGAGACCAGCTCGCCGGCAAGGAGATGGAGGTCGGGCGCTTCTACCTCGAGCGCCGCAACTTCCCGGCCGCGATCAACCGGTTCCGCGACGTGGTCAGCAAGTACCAGACGACCCGTCACGCCGAAGAGGCCCTGGAGCGCCTGACCGAGGCCTACATGGCCCTCGGCCTGACCCAGGAGGCCCAGACCTCCGCCGCCGTGCTGGGCCACAACTTCCCCGACAGCCCCTGGTACAAGGATGCCCACGCGCTCCTGCAGAACGGGGGTCTCGAGCCGCGCGAGGAGAAGACCTCGTGGATCAGCAAGGTCTATCGCGGCGTCATCGGGCGCACCGCCGAGGCCCAGTAATCCCGGCGCCGCTCCGGCGCCCGTTCGGCGATCCGAGCGCCGCTTGGCCGCTCCCGGTGGGGGCGGCATCTTTTTGCGTGAAGCCGGCGGCACTTCGCCGTAAGGACAGCGCCAGGCTTCACAACGGGACCTCAGACGCGGCATGCTGAGCCAGCTCGCGATCCGCGACATCGTTCTCATCGACAAGCTCGTCCTGAACTTCCGCGAGGGCCTCAGCGTCCTCACCGGCGAGACGGGCGCAGGCAAGTCGATCCTGCTCGACGCCTTCGCGCTGGCCCTCGGCGGCCGCGGCGACGGCCGCCTCGTGCGTCACGGGGAGGGGCACGGCGCCGTCACGGCCGTGTTCGACGTGCCCCTCGATCATCCGGCCCGGGCGCTCGCCGCCGAGGCGGAAATCGACACCGAGGGCGATCTCATCCTGCGTCGCGTGCAGATGGCGGACGGGCGCACGCGTGCCTTCGTCAACGACCAGGCCGTCGGCGTCCAGGTCCTGCGGGCCATCGGCGCGGCCCTCGTGGAGATCCACGGGCAGCACGACGACCGGGCCCTGGCCGATCCCACCACCCACCGCGCCATCCTGGACGCCTTCGGGGGCCTGCAGGGCCCACTGGTTCAGGTCGGCGAGGCGGCCAAGCGCGTGAAGGGCGCCCGCTCCGCCCTGTCCGAGCACCGGGCCCGGGTCGAAGCCGCTGCCAAGGAATCCGATTTCCTGCGTCATGCCGTGGCGGAGCTCGAAACCCTCGCGCCGGAGCCGGGCGAGGAGACCACCCTGGCCGAGCGCCGCACGGTGATGCAGCAGAGCGAGAAGGTCGCGCGCGAGCTGAACGAGGCGATCGAGGCTTCGGGCGGTCCCATCGTTTCCCATCTCTCCTCCGCCCTGCGCAAGCTGGAGCGCCGGGCGGCGCAGCTGCCGGCCCTGGTCGAGCCCTGCGTCGCCGCCCTCGACACCGCCCTGACCGCCCTTGACGAGGCCCACACCATCCTCGACGTGGCCCTGCGCGAGGCGGAGTTCGATCCGCGCGAGCTGGAGCGGGTGGAGGAGCGGCTGTTCGCGCTTCGGGCCGCCTCGCGGAAATACCAGGTGCCGGTGGACGACCTCGCGGCCCTGCGCGCGCGCTACGCCGCGGACGTCGCGGCGATCGACGCCGGCGAGGAAGCCCTCGGCGGCCTGGAGGCGACGCTCGCCGCGGCCGAGGCCGCCTACGCGAAGGCCGCGGCCAAGCTTACGGAGGGCCGCAAGCGCGCGGCCAAGGCCCTCGACGCGGCGGTGAAGGTCGAGCTGCCGCCGCTCAAGCTGGAGCGCGCCCGCTTCATCACCGAGATCGCCACCGATCCGGACTCCCGCGATCCGTCCGGCTACGACCGCGTGGAGTTCTGGGCCCAGACCAATCCCGGCACGCGCCCAGGGCCGATGATAAAGGTCGCCTCGGGCGGCGAACTCTCGCGCTTCATGCTCGCCCTGAAGGTGGTGCTCGCCGACAAGGGGTCCGCGCCGACCTTGATCTTCGACGAGATCGACACCGGCGTCGGCGGGGCGGTGGCGGATGCGATCGGCGCCCGGCTTGGGCGCCTCTCCACACGGGTCCAGGTGGTGGCTGTGACTCACGCGCCGCAGGTGGCGGCGCGGGCTGAGACGCACTTCCTGATCGCCAAGGACCCCGTGAAGGGCAGCGACCGGGTCGCCACCCGGGTCGCCTCCCTTGAAGCCCCGGCGCGTCGCGAAGAGATCGCCCGGATGCTGGCCGGCGCGACGGTAACCGACGAGGCCCGGGCCGCGGCTGCGCGCCTGCTTCAGGCGGCCGACGTCTCACCGTAACGGCGCGGCGCAGCCTTTAACGGTTCCTTAACCATGTTGGGCGACACTCGTTGAACGGCGAGTGTGCTCCATTTCGGCGCCGGCGTTGGATCGCTCGAACGAGGGACTGAGACGTTGGACCAGAGAGTTTGCGACGGCGAGATGCGGGAGGACACGACGCATGCGTGTCAGCCCAACCTGCCCGACGACACGCGGTACCGTCTTGGAACCGCGCTGCGATCGATCTACGAAGAAACCTGCGACACCCTGCCGATCCCGGACAGCCAGATCGATCTCCTCCTGCGCCTGCGGCACAAGGAGCGGGACCTGCGGCGGCTCGACTAGGGGTCCACTACCAGCGCCGCGCATTGGGCTGCCGCTTGTACTCGGCGGCGCGGATCTGGGTGAGGACGCGGTCGAGGCTGAGGAGCAACACCTTCTCGTCGTCGGCGGCCTGGTCCACGGCCACTTGGCCCGGGCCGAACTGCCGGCGCAACTGCACCAACGACAATTGGCGTTCCAGATCCTCGCGCTGCGCATGCAGGTCGAGGAAGGCGGCCTCGTCGGCATCAATGGCAGTCGTCGGCTCCATCACGGCTCGTCACCTTCTCTCGCCGGTCGGGGACCGGCGACGAAGATCAACGCGCGAAGTCCCGAAACCGTGCCGCGCTCGCGCGCAACGGATCAGCGAAAGCCGCCGACGCGCCGGTCTCGCTTGCGCTCGGCGGCCGGCTGGTAGGCGATCTGTGCGTGGGCGGTGCAGTAGGGCAGGCCGGTGATCGAGCGGTCGCCGCAGTAGTGGAAGTCGGGCGAGGTCGGATCGCCGATGGGCCACCGGCACATCGATTCCCGCAGGTCCATGATCGTCACGCGACGGGAGATCGTCAGGGCCACGGGCTGCACCACGGCCGGTGCGGCCGCGGGAGCCGCGAAGGCAACGGGAGCTTCGTCGAGGTCCGGGGCCACGATCGCGGGCGCCACGACCTCCAGCTCCGGCTCGCGCACGACCTTGCGGGGCGATACGCCGGGCGTCTCGGCCGCCTTGACGCGGCCCGACAGGCCGAGCCGGTGGACCTTGCCGATCACTGCGTTGCGGGTCACGCCGCCGAGCTGCGTCGCGATCTGGCTGGCGCTCAAGCCATCCTCCCACAGCCGGCGCAGGAGATCGACCCGCTCGTCCGACCAACCCGGGACCGTTTCCGTCATAGCCCCCTCCGAAATCGCCCGCTTCCGTCCGTTCGGCTCACGTGACGCCCCTGCACCGGGCCTGCGGCGCCGAGATCAAGACCGTCATCGCAGGAAGGACAGCGGCCCCCCGGCCGTCGACGTGCGAACCGTACAGGACGCCGAGACGCCGAGGCAAGTGCGGGCAGGATCAGGCCCCGGCACCCCGCGCACCTGTCCACCGGCAAAGGCCGGGCGGCCGTGCGCTGGCCGGCCTCGCCCGTGCGGCCCGGATAAGCTAGAGCGGCGGCTCCGTGCCCTCCCGTCCGCCCCCTGACCCCCTGCGAGTGTTCATGACCGCCCTGCCGCCCATCGCCGTCTTCGACCTCGACGGAACCCTGGCCGAGACCGCCGGCGACCTGATCGGCACCCTGAACGTGATCCTGCGCCGCGAGGGGCTCCAGGCCCTGCCCCTCGAACAGGCCCGGGACATGATCGGGGCAGGTGCTAAGGCCCTGATCCAGCGTGGCTTCACCACGGCCGGCGAGCCGCTGTCGACCGAGCGGCTGGAGGCGCTGTTCTCGGACTTCATCGCCCATTACGGCGACCATCTCTGCGAGCAGTCGCACCTGTTCCCCGGCGTGGTCGAGGCCCTGGACGCCCTGCGGGCGCGCGGCTTCCTCCTCGCCGTCTGCACCAACAAGTACGAGGGCCAGGCCGTGCGCCTCCTCGAACTCCTCGGGGTGGCCGACCGCTTCGCGACCATCTGCGGCCGCGAGACCTTCCCGTACTTCAAGCCGGATCCGCGCCACATCACCCTGACCGTCGAGCGTGCCGGCGGCGATCCGGCCCGGGCCGTGATGGTGGGGGATTCCCGCGCCGACATCGATGCCGCCAAGGCTGCCGGGATCCCGGTGGTGGCGGTGCCTTTCGGCTACACCGACCTGCCCGTGACGGAGCTCGGCCCGGACCGGGTCATCGCCCATTTCGACGATCTCGGCGCCGCCGTGGAGGCCCTTCTCCCCGCTGCCTGATGCGGGCGACGGTTGCGGACCACGAAAAAGGATGGGTCATTGGGCTCCCGCCGTGTCCGACGCAGCGGGTGTGACGGTGACCGGAGTGGGACTTACGGTTCTCCGATCTAGCCCAGGCGGA
>NZ_LMRM01000014.1:0-82656 GCF_001426045.1 Methylobacterium sp. Leaf94 | reverse complement strand
GTGATGACAGCGCCCACTAGGTGTTTGGTCCCGGCATGTGGTGTGACGGATCGAGCCTGAAGCGTTCTGGCTCTTTCGTCCAGGTGTGGCAGATGAATTCGTAGGGCGTGAGGCCGCGCAGGGTCTTGAGCCGACGGCCGTAGTTGTAGGCATCTACGAAAAGCTGCAGGTGCTGCCGGAGCTCGTCATGGCTGGCGTAATGGTAGCGCTTGACCGTGGCGTCCTTGATGGTTCGGTTCATCCGCTCGACTTGACCATTCGTCCACGGGCAGCGCGGCTTGGTCAGGCGATGCTCGATCTTGGTCTGCTCGCAGGCCCAATCGAACGAGTGCCAGCGGTAGATGCGCGGCCGATCCTGGATCGCCCAGTAGGCGGCCGCCTTGGCTTCAGCCTCCTCGTCCACCGGATGATTGTCGGTGAACTGGATGCCATTGTCCGTCAGCACCGTGTGGATCGTGTACGGCACGGCGGCGACTAGATCGTGTAGAAAGGCTGCCGCAATGCGTTGCGTTGCTCGTCCGTGCAGTTAGACGAAGGCAAATTTACTCGTGCGGTCGATGGCCACGAACAGGTGCAGCTTGCCCTGTTCGGTGCTGACCTGTGCGATGTCGATGTGAAAGTAGCCGATCGGGTAGGCTTTGAAGCGCGAGCGCTTAGGTTTGTCGCCGTCGATATCCGGCAGGCGGCTGATGCCGTGACGCTGCAGACAGCGATGCAGGGACGAGCGGGTCAGATGCGGCAGGCTCGGCAGCAGCGCGTAGAGGCAGTCATCGAGTGGCAGCAGGGTATGCCGCCGGAAGGCCACGATCACCGCCTCGTCCTCCACGCTCAGCACGGTGGAATGAGGCTCCTTCGGCCCCATCCGCGCATCCGTGCTGGTCTGGCGTGAGCGCCACTTCTGCACCGTCGTGGCGCTGATGCCGTAGCGCTTGGCAGCGGCCCTTACGCTCTCTTGACGAGCTTGGATTGCGCGACGGACCGTCTCAGTCGTCGTGGCGCTGCCGTGAAGAACCTGTCCCATAGCGCGTCCCTCCATGCGGCATCAGTCGTACCCGCGCGTCCCTCCATGCGGCATCAGTCGTACCCAGGGCGTACGGCGCGGCGGCAGCGAACCGGTCGACGCGATCAAGGGACTGCGGCAGCTACGCTCTCTTGACGAGCTTGGATTGCGCGACGGACCGTCTCAGTCGTCGTGGCGCTGCCGTGAAGAACCTGTCCCATAGCGCGTCCCTCCATGCGGCATCAGTCGTACCTTTCGAACCTGACGGGCTGCGCCGAGCATCCCACCGGCGTTCTCCTGCGCGTTGCTGGTGCTGTGTAGGTTGCGGACGCCTCGCGGGGCGACATGCTCGTCGCCACGACCCGTAAGTCCACGGTCGACCGTGGCATGCTGTTCTTGGGCCAGTGCGGCGAGGCGGTGACCTACACTGATTAGACAGTCTCGATCCCGCCCGACGCCATCCGCCATCCGAACTCGGTCCAGGGGCCGAAGTCGGTCCCCGGCAATCCTGCTACCGACTTCGTCGCGCTGCGCGCCGATCCGATTGAACGCGCCAAGGTCCCGGTCTGAATGCAACGTGCCGTCCATGGCTCGGCGAAACGCCACGTCCTCGTCTTCGTCCACGGGTTCGACAACAGGTTCGAGAACGCCGTCCTCCGCTTCGCCCAGATCGTGCACGACTACGGCGCCGGGGTCGCGCCCGTGCTTTTCACGTGGCCCTCGCGCCGATCTGTCCTCGCCTACGGCTACGACCGGGAGAGCACAAACTTCTCGCGCAACGCCCTCGAGACGCTGCGGCGGGATCTCGCCAAGGATCCCAACGTCGGCGAAGTGACGGCCCTGGCCCACTCCATGGGCAACTGGCTCACCCTCGAGTGCCTGCGCCAGATGGCCATCCGCGGCCGTAGGGCGGCCCCCAAGATCCGGAACGTCATCCTGGCCGCCCCCGACGTCGACATGGATCTCGCCCGCGCCACCTTCCACGACATGGGCAAGTATCGCCCAAGGCTCACGCTGATGGTCTCCGGCGACGACCAAGCCCTGGCCGTCTCCAGGCTCGTCTGGGGCGACAGCGTGCGCCTGGGCGCCATCGACCCGAGTGCAGAGCCCTACCGCTCCGAGCTCGCTCGCGAGAACGTCGCCGTCCTGAACCTGACCTCGATCAAATCGCGCGACGCCCTCAGCCACGACCAGTTCGCCGGCGGCGAAGTCGTCGCCCTCCTCGGCGGGCGCCTCGCGGACGGCCAGCCGATCACGGACGAGCGGATCGGCATTGGCGACCGATTGGTCAGCGCAGCGGCCGGCGCCGCGTCCACGGTCGCCACCGGAGCAGCCCCGGCCGTTGCCGCCCCGGTAGTCATGATCGATCCCCAGACCCACGAGACCTACGGCGAGCATCTCTCGAACGTCGGATCCGGCCTGCGTGACACCGTCGGATCGATAGTAGATCTCGCCGGCGCACAGGTGCGGGCCCTCGGAAGCAGCGGGCGCTAGCGGTTTACCCCAACCGGGGTCGGGATGAGGGCGATCACGCGCGGACATCGTTTGATCGACCTCGTGAGGCGGTCGCGTGGAACCCTGATCGCGTCCGAACCGACGTGGAGGGACAGCACGTCTAATCAATTGATGAATGGGCAGCGACATGCCCCGCTGATTAGGCGATGTTCTACCATGCGGAAGCGTGGACGAGGACCCTATCTGGTGCCATGGCAGAGGCCAATCTGCAAGATTTACGCTCGGGTCGCCAAAAGTAGCACCGATCTCGAATGTCCGAGACGGCTCGCTGAAAGGCTGCTGGCCAGTCGCAGCGCCGACGTGGCGTCCTATAGGAGAAACGGACTGCTGGGCTTCGATCAGGGGCACGCTCGGCTCGGAAAAGACGGTTATTGGCTTAGGGGTCATGATCGAGGTTCGGCTGGAGGGCACGCGCCTCTGCCTAGGCTTACCGGAGGGAGCCGTTCGAGGACTCTTCTTTTTGCCGGTGGGGTTGAATTGCAGCCGAGCGTGAAGGCTTTCATCACTGGGGATTAGAAGCAGGGTCAAGGACAGGCATCCATCCACGAATCTGACCACCGCCAAAGCTACGGCGTTCCCCCACTGGGACTGGCCCTCTCTCATCTTCTGATAGGCCCAGGCGAGCGAGTCTACGCACCCGTAGGGAGCGCGAGCCCTCGCCAATCCGCAAACATGGTGGGTGACGCTCAGGACGCGGCCATTGGGACGGCCTGCGACCGAGAGGCGAGCTCCTGTTACCTGGTCGACGAACGCCGAGCAAACCTCGATCTTCCCGTGAATGACCCATGCATCCTGGCTACCCCAACCCAGTTCGCGGCGGAGGCTCTCCTCGAACGTGCGTTTGGGCAGAGTGTCGATGTCGAAACGGTTCGATAAAGTCGGCCGGTTGAATATGGCGCGCATAGGGAATGCCTCCTCGTATCCGGAAGGCTCGTGGACCGCGTCGCAAGAGGCAATCGACTGAGTTCGGGCTTCAGGGACCTGCTTCCCCTCATCGGCTAAGATGTCCGATGCATACCTTTGCGATTTTCAGGAGCCGTCTCCAACCTAGAAAAACGGCCACGGTTGAGAGCGTGCCAGCAATGTCACGGTCATACCGCCGAAGCCCCTGCAATGGAGTTGGAGATGAACAAATCAGAGATCAGAAAACGAGTGCGGGTCGTCTCTGTGAGGCTGACCCCGGATGAGTGTGACGTACTGACGCGGGCAGCTGAAGGGATGGGAGTTTCAAGCTTTCTACGCGAGGCTGCTCTAGCCGACGCCCAGTGTGCAAAGGGCAAAGTTTCTGCACGCAGGACGCGTATCGCGCTGCTTCGGGAACTCGTTGTTGCCTTCCAACCAATGGCGGAAGCAGCAGCAGCCCTGGCCAAGCGGCCGGGCCAGGAAGCAGCTATCGCCGACCAGTTGCTGACCGAACTCAGAGCGACCCGCCAATTGATCGCCGCCGTCGTCGAGCCGAGGCGGTCATGATCATCACGAGCTATGGCGCTGGCCGTAGCCGTCGAGACACACGAGATCTCGTGGCCCATCTCGCACTAACGACGGATGGTCAGAGCGTTACCGTCGAGCGGATCGTCGGAAGTGTAGCGGAGACGCCGGCAGAAACATTGGCGGATATGGATGCACTCCGTGCCGCAACGACCGCGCGCATCGCATATTATCACTTCACCCTGAACCCTCGCTCCGGGGTACCGAATGAGCAGCGAGCAGAGCAATGCGATGCAGCAGTCTCGCTCACCCTGGAGGCCCTTGGTGCGCAAGATCATTTACATGTCGTCGTCGCACACACCGGCAAACCCCGGGCGCGCGGCGAAGGGGCCGCCGATTATCACTGGCATCTGCTCGTCGCCAATGTCGGTCCGAATGGGCGTTGTCTGAACAGCTCCCATCTGTTTCCGCGGCTGGAGGCAGCACGCGCGACCTTCGAGGCGAGATTCGGGGAGCCGCTAACGGCGAGCCGGCACACGGACGCGATTGCCACGTACCTGGAAAAACGAGGGGATGTTGAGCTAGCCACTCGCGTCCGGCAAGACCGACCGGCTGAGCTTCCATCCGCTGGTCTGAGCAGTGTCCTCCGCGGCCGCCTTGCGCGTCAGGGTCTGTCCGCGCCTCGCCTGCGCGCTGCGGTGATCGCGGCGTGGCAGGGTAGCGATTCCGCGCTCGGGTTTAAAGCAGCGCTGGCGGAAGCCGGCCTACGCCTCTTGCTTGAGCACGACGGAAAATGGTTCATCTATGCCGGAGAGCACCCGATCGAGTATCTCAACCGCCTCCTTAGTTTACCCGTGGAAGCGGTTGCTGAGCGGCTCAACGATGTTCCTGCTGCGGTATCGACAACATCGCATGACGGGGAGATCTGGGTCGGCGATACCACCTCCTCAACAGAGCATAAGGAAAGCGCCCATACGCCTCTTTCCGAACCATTCGACGCATTCGTCCTGACCTATGCGATCGGACGCATCCCCTCCCAGATTTTTGGATGGAACACCAGGGGATGGATCCCGACACAGACCGAAGCACAAGCTGATCACACGGCGGCCAAGGCATACTGGACAACCCTGGGGTACATCGATCGCGAAAGAGCAAAGGTCCAAAAAGCGCTCGAAACACTGCGTAAAGGGCCGCCCGGACCTAAGAGCCGAGGTCTTGCGCTTCGTCAGGCCGGTGAGACCTTGACCCTGGCTTCGGCTGCCGAGGTACAGGCGGAAAGCAAGCTCATTGATGCGAAAATCGCCCAGGCCAAGAGGGAACGGCAGACATCCGGCTTCAAGGCGCCAGCTCACAAGGTCCTGGCGTGGGTCCGGAGGCAACCAACGGCGGCTCAACGCGATGAAGCGGAAATCGCGCGGGCTGAAGCCGTACTCGTTGAGGCAAAAACCTTTCGGAAGAACGCGTTTGAGGAGCGCGCTAAGGTCAAAGCGCAAATAGAGGCCGACAAGAAAGTCTACGCCGATCTCCTCGTTCGAGATGCTTCCAGCCGAGAGCTCGAGGAGCGTGGCCTTTTAACGGAACTCTATCGGTGGAACGATCAACGGGCAGTTCTCGGCGATGATCCGTGGTTGGCATCGAGCGGCACAGCAGCAATTGAGGCAGCCGTCGCCGAGTTGCGTCGCGCCCGTGTCGATGGTCCTCGATGCGGTACGAACGGACCGGACGGCGTATCGGAGGACCACACCTACCTCCATGCCGCTCGAGGAGAGATCCAAGATACGATCGAGAGGCATTTCAACGCCCCAGGCATGTGACCCGAACTCTTCTGAACCAAGGTCCTCACACCGTTCCATAGTCCCTCGCGGAGATCGAGGCGGTGGGAGAGAAAAACTCCAACTGCATCGCATCCTGTCGGAAACAGTTTCCGATTAATCCGTTGCAGCTCCGGCAACTTCCGAAAGACGTTTCGGGCAGCGTACGAGATTATCTCCAGTATCAGGCTACATATATATCCACATTGATGAACTATTTACAGTACAGGCCCAAATATAAATTTCTGAAATAAAAGAATTCTACTTACTACAATCTAATACTAGAATATTTTCTGCTCTTTGAAATATAAAAATCACATTGCAATATTACTTTACTTATGGATAATATCTTTCTCCGACTGTTGAATGGCTGACTTATGTTTCAGATTATGTAATGTATCAGCCATTACAATAAAGAGATAACACCGACGATCATCAAGTATCAAAATTTTCCAAGCATCGGGAAGTCGATGCTCAGGGCCGATTCGGTGGCCAGCGGAGCCTCGCGCCGGCGCGGCTTGCGATTGATGACCTGCTTCAGCTTGGCCTTCAGCACCGACATGTCGAAGGGCTTGAGGATGAAGGCGTCGGCCCCGGCCTGGTGAGCGAGATTGATGTCCTCGAAGTCGAACGAGGCTTCCGTCAGCAGGAACGGCGTGTTCATCAGGGCGTCGTCCGCCCGGATCTCCCGCAGGAACGAGAGGCCGTCCATCGGCTCCATGTCGAGATCGGAGATCACGAGCGCGTAGCGGCGCTCCCGCATGCGCTCGAGGGCCGTGACCGCATCGGTCACACCCTCGACATCGGGGAAGCCGAGCCGATTCATCAGCAGGATGACCAGCTTGAGCAACTTCTCCTGGTCATCGACGATGAGGATCGCGGGCGTATCGCTCATGAAATTTCACGGGTTTGAGGACGGGGCGACGACGGCGCGCCACGCAACCGCAGCATCAGACGAAAAGGTGGTCGATACCCTGCTTCGTCATCGACTCCGCCTGAAGCGTCGCCGCGAGGGCATGGATCGCGATGCCCTTCGGCGTTCCGCGCTGGAACATCGGGAGCAGGTTGGCTTTCTGGAAGATGGCGTCGTTGACTTGGCTTCTGATCCCCGTGGTGAACGAATTCACGAACTCGCGTTTCAGGATCTCGCGCCATTCCACGATCTGCACGTCACGATGCCGCGAATCGTTGCTGATCCGGGCAAAGGTCTCGCTCACCGAAGCCCGCTCGCCCTCGATGACCTGCGCAGCGAAGTTCTGCTCGATGAGCAGGAAGCTGGTGATCACCGAGAACTCGTTCTTCTTCTGCGCCTGCCGCGTGATCTCGCCGATCTGCCGGGTGCGCGTCGCCGCGTCCGCCGCGAGGTTGAGTCGCGAGAAGTAGATCAGATGGACGAGGGTCGACCGTTTGGCTCTCATGATTTCGATCCACCACCTTGTTCCGGCGACCTTAGACGCGACGACGATAACGGCACGTAAACGACCTCGCCTGCGACCGTTGACCCGGCAAAAGCTGCCGATCGGACGAAGCAAAGTACGATTCCTGCCGGGTACCGGTCACGGATATCGACGGATAATCAACGACTTGCCCATGGCATGCCGATTGCTCGATGAGGCTGAAGCCGTGCGGGAACGCGCCGGCACTGCCACCGTGACGCAAGGTTTTCGGCCATGGATGTCTTCACCGCGATGCAGACGGCCGTTTCCGGCCTCAAGGCGCAGGCGTTCTCGCTCGACAACATCTCGGGCAACATCGCGAATTCCCAAACGACCGGATTCAAGCGGGTCGATACGAGCTTCGTCGACCTAGTCGCCGAGCAGCAGACGCCGAGCCGGCAGGTCGCCGGATCGGTCGCGGCGAATTCTCGCCAGACCACGACGGTGCAGGGCAACCTGAACGCCACCGACATCGGCACGAACATGGCGTTGAACGGGGAGGGCTTCTTCGCCGTGGCCACCAAGTCCGGCGACGCCAACGGCCAGTCAAACTTCGCGACCGGCGATTCCTATACGCGACGCGGCGACTTCGCTCTGGACAAGGACGGGTACCTCGTCAACGGCGGGGGCGCCTATCTCAAGGGCAGCAGCCTAGACCCGCTGACCGGACAAGCGACCGGAGAAGGACCGATCAAGGTTTCGAATTCGATCATACCGGCGCACGCCACCACAACGATCACCTACTCGGCCAACCTGCCCAAGACGCCAGCGACATCCGCCGCGGACGCCAACAAGCCGAACTCGGAACTCATCGGCGATTCCGCGTGGAGAGCGAGTTCGACGGGCGCGCAGGTCAAAATCTCCGATCCGGCAGACATACAGAAATTCGTTGCAACCAGCATCGCTGGGCCGGCACTCACCGCCTACACGCCGAGCGGTGGACCAGTCGGCATCCAGATGCGGTGGGCGAAAGTTCAGAACGGCGCAGCGGCCAACGGGGCGACCCCGGCGACCAACGATGTCTGGAATCTGTACTATGCCGACAAGAGCACCGTGTCGGATTCCGGAACGTCCTGGGTCAATGCCGGTACGGATTTCCAGTTCAACAGCAGCGGTCAGCTGATTTCGCCAGCCTCCAACGCGGTGACCATTCCTGCTCTCACGGTCGGCGACGTTAATCTGGGCAACATTCAGCTCAATTACGGCAGCGGCGGCCTGACGGCCTACACCTCGGCCGGCGGCACCGTGACGACAAATACCCAGACTCAGGACGGCTACACCTCGGGGACACTCACCGGCCTCAGCATCACAACCGACGGCAAGGTCTCCGGTACCTACAGCAACGGCAACACCATCGCGCTGGCGAACATCAAGGTGGTGCAGTTCACCAACTCGGACGGCCTGAAGGCGAATTCGAACGGCACCTATCAGCAGACCCTCGAGTCCGGCACGGCCCTCGTCGGACTGAACGGAACCACCGTCGTCGGCAGCAACGTGGAGCAGTCGAATACCGACATTGCGGGCGAGTTTTCTAAGATGATCGTAACCCAACAGGCATATTCCGCCAATACGAAGGTTATCTCGACCGCCCAGGACATGATGTCCGCGTTGATCAACATCATCCGGTGAGGACGCCTGACACCGGACGCGATCCGACACCGAGGGGAGGGGCTTCGTGAGCTTCAACGCCATCAACACCGCCTCCGCCGGGCTGAAGGCGACCCAGGCCGCGATCGGGGTCGTCTCGCAGAACATCGCCAATGTCGGCACGGTCGGGTACACGAAGCGCACCCTCGACACCGTCTCGACGGGCGTTGGCAATTCCGGCGTCTCGGTCGGCACGATCGGCCGGGCCCTCGATGCGGCCTCCCTCCGGCAACTGCGCATGGAGACCTCGGGTGCCGCCTATACCGGCTCCCTCTCCGCGGTTCGGACGCAGCTCGATCAGCTCTACGGGACCCCCGGCGCGTCCACGGCCCTGGACGGCGTAATGAACGACTTCGCCCAGTCGCTGCAAGCCCTCGCCAGCGATCCGACCTCCGCACCGGCCCGTGCCACGGTCGTCACAAAGGCCGCGAACCTCGCCTCCACCATCGGCACGATCGCGCAGGGCGTCCAGGACCTGCGCTCGGCGACCGAGAGCCAGCTCGGCAGCGACACGGCGAAGGCGAGTGCGTACCTCGCCTCCATCGCCAAGCTGAACACGCAGATCACGGGCACCACCGACGAGGGGGCCCGCGCCAGCCTGCTCGACCAGCGCGACCAGGCCGTGACCGGCCTGTCCGCCTTCCTGGACATCCAGACCGTCGACCAGCGGGACGGCACCCTGACGGTCATCACCACGTCGGGCATGACCCTCGTCGATCGTGGCGCCGCGGCGATTCTCAGCTTCGACGGACGCGGCACGCTCTCGCCCGACTCGGAATACACGGACAACGCGGCGACCCGGGGGGTCGGAACGATCACCGCGACGACGCCCGGCGGCTCCAAGATCGACCTGATCGCCACCCAGGCGATTCGCTCCGGCTCGCTCGCCGCCGGAATCGAGCTGCGCGACTCGGTCCTGCCGCAGGCGCAGCGCCAGCTCGACGAACTGGCGGCTGGGCTCTCGCGCTCCCTGTCGGATCGCAGCGCGGTGGGTACTCCGCCCACCGACGGGACGACGGGGGCCTTGGATATCGACCTCGCCGGACTGAAGGCCGGTAATGCCGTGACGGTGAGCGTGCGCGACGCCGCCGGCACACAGCGCAACCTCGTCCTCCTCCCCTACACCTCGGACTCTGAGCCGAAAATCGATCGCGCGGATATAAACGACCCGACGGCATCGATCCTTCCGATCAAGCTGACGGGGACCAATGCCGGGCTGCGCGACGCCATCCAGACGGCCCTCGGGGCGAGCTTCAGCGTCACCAGCCAGCCGAGCGCCGGCACCGGCGGCCTGCGCATCCTCACCGATCCATCGAGTGGGGCGCCGACGCTCCTCGGCGTCAGCGCCAGCGTCACGCAACTGAAAGACCCGAACGATTTCCAGAGCGGCGCCGCACAGATTCCGCTCTTCGTCGACGGAAACAAGAAGGGCACGCTCTACACCGGCTCCTTCGACGGCGGTTCGCAGCTGACGGGTTTCGCGCAGCGGATCAGCGTGAACCAAGCGGTGGTCAGCAACACCGCTAACCTCGTGACCCTCTCGTCCAAGACCCTGGCGTCGGATGCGTCGCGGCCCCAGTACCTGTACCAGGCCCTCACCGGTGCAAGCCGAACTTTCGCGGCAGCCAGCGGAATCGGCGGCGTCGCGGCGCCCTACACCGCGAGCGTCCAGGATTTCGCCCAGCGGATCATCGACGCCCAAGGGGCGGGAGCGGCCTCCGCGCAGGACCTCGACGAAGGGCAGGGCATCGCGCTGGCGACCGCCCAGTCCCGCGTCGCCTCCGTCTCCGGCGTGAGCATCGACGAGGAGATGTCGAAGCTCGTGCAGCTCCAGACCGCTTACAGCGCCAATGCGCGGGTGCTCACCGCCGCCCGCGACCTCCTCGACACCCTCCTGCGGATCTGAGGCCGAGCCCCCATGTGCCGAGCCCGACCGAGACCCCGCCCACTTCCGAGGCACCGATGAGCATCGCTCCGTTCAATGCCAGCACCTATCTGGGCGACCGCAACACGGCCAACCTCGTCGGCCTGAAGAGTCGCCTCGATACGCTGACGAACCAGCTCTCCAGCGGCAAGGTCGGCACGACCTATGGCAGCCTCGGCACGGGGCGGACGACCAGCCTGAGCGCGCACGCGGCCCTCAGCGCCCTCGACGGCTACGACGCGGTGATCACGAACGCGACGACCCGCGTCACCCTCGCCAACGCGAGCGTGACGCAGATCAACACCCTCGGCGACGGGATGCGGCGCTCGCTGACCGCCAGCAACAGCTCGACGATCGCCAACACACCGCAGGTCGCGCGCAACAGCCTGGACGCGGCGGTCGATGCCCTGAACGTCGATCTCGCGGGCCAATACATCTTCGGCGGTCGCGCCACCGACTCGCCCCCGGTCGCCGCCACCGACACGATGCTGAACGGCGACGTCGCCAAGGGCCTCGCCGGCCTGAAGACCCTGATATCGGAGCAGAAGACCGCGGACCTCGGTCTGCCGACCGGATCTGGCCGGGTCAGTAGTTCCGTGACCGGGACGCCGGCCAACACCGTGACGATCAGCGAGGACGGGACCGGGGCCGCCGGAACCGAGACGCGGGCCAATTTCGGTTTTCGGCTCCTCTCGGCGACGAGTTCCAACACGACGGCGATCGCCGCCAGCGCTACCACCGCCGCGACGGCTCCGCCGGTGACGTTCACCCTGGCGAAGCCGCCGGCCGAGGGGGATCGCCTTCGGATCGCGATCAATCAGCCGGACGGAACGCAGAGCTTCGTCGATCTCACCGCGAAGGCGTCCTCGTCGGCGGGCGCGACAGACACCATGCCGGTCTTCGCCACGGCGGCCGAGGCGCAGACCTACCTCAACACTCGCTTCGCACCCTCGCCGGTCGCGAGCATCCAGGGCCCCACCGATCTCGGTGTGCAAGCCAATTTCGGAACCGGCACGCCGGCGTCGCTGACGCTTGGCGTCAATGGAACACCCGTCGCGGGCGACACCGTGACGGTCAGCGTTGCCATGCGCGACGGCACGACCCAGACCCTGACCCTGACGGCCAGCCCCAACGCCGATCCGACCTCCACCACCGAGTTCTCCCTGGCAGGCGGCCCACAGGCTGTTGCGAACAGTCTCTCGCAGGCCGTCACCAATGCCCTGAAGGGTGCGGCTTCCACCAGCCTCGCGGCGAGCTCGGCGTCCCGAGCGGCACAGGATTTCTTCGCCGGGTCGCAATCCGCCGGCCTCGCACCGCGGCGCATCAGCACCGACGGCAACGGCTACGCCGAAGCGGCCAGCACCAAGACCGTGATCTGGTACACGGGCGACGACACCTCGTCGGATCCACGCGCCACGGCCACGGCGCAGATCGGGGCGAACCGGGTCCTGAACATCGGCGTGCAGGCGAACGAAGCTCCGATCCGGAAGGTGCTCGCCGGTCTCGCCATGATCGCGGCCGATGCGGGAACGACGGCAGTCAGCGGGACGCCGGAGGCCCAACGCTTCAGCGCGCTCGCCGACCACGCCGGCACCCTGCTCGTCTCGAACAACACCACGGGGGGCGTTCCGGGCATCGCCAGCGATCTCGGCCTCGCCGCCAGCACCCTCTCGGACACCAAGATGGAAAACCGGACCAACCGCAACGCCCTTCAGGGCTCGCTCGACGGCGTCGAGAACATCTCGGCGGAGGACGTGACGGCGCAGCTCCTGCAGTTGCAGACGCAGCTCCAGGCGAGCTACCAGGTCACCTCGATGCTCTCGAAGCTGAACTTAGTGAACTATCTCAGCTGAGATCGGCGAGTTGGTCCGGCGGACGGGATGGCTTAACCCAGGGGCCGGAGCGAATGCGGGAGCCCGGTCATGACCCCCAGGATGCCTACCGTGCTGGCCATGGCGATGCTGATCGTGCCCGGCCTCTCGGTGGGAGCCGGCGCGGCGGAGCGTCTCCGACCACAGGTTCAGGGGGAGAAACTTCTGCCCTGCCCGAAACAGGGTGCGGGCTTCGTCCGCGTGCCGGGCTCACCCACCTGCATCCGCCTCAGCGGCCGCGCCGTCGGTGGCATCGACGTCGGCAGCCACGGCGCCGCGCCGGTCACGGCGGGGCAGCTTTCGATCGACACGCGCAGCGAATCCGAGTTCGGGCCGGTGCGTGCCTTCGTCCGCATGGGTCACGGGCGTCCCTGACGCGCCCCGCGGACAGGCGTCCCGCCGCGCGTCCTGTTATTCAGAGGCTGCGCGACAGCACCAGCGGCTGGCTTCGCGCGACCCCGCTGCGGCCATAGGGGGAGGGGCCCTGGGACGGGCGGCCATAGACGGTGGGCGTGCGGGTGCGCCCGATCTCGTCCGCCAGGGTCTTCACGAGGCCTTCCGACACGGTTCGAGCCGTCGCCAGCACGGCCTGGTTGGTCTCCAGGGCATGGGCGAAGCGGGCATGGGCCGCCTTGAGGGTGGCGATCCCCTCCGGCGCGAAGCGCGCGAGGGCGATGGCGTTAGCCTTCGTCGCCTCGAGGCCCTGGAAATAGGCGGCCGCCAGGGCCGACTTGCGCTCGTTCTCGGCGAGGCCCTCCCGCAGGCGGCCGACGCGGATGTGGTCGCTCTCGCGGGCGAGCACGCCCTCAAGCGCTTCGAGGCTCGCGATCACCTCGGCGACCAGGGCCGTCGCCCCGGCCCGGTCCGACACGCGGGGCGCCGGAACGTCAGCTGACCTTTGCACCGGCACCCTCCTGCATTTTCATCATCTCGCGGAACACCTGGTCGGCAATACCGACGCCACCGCTCTTCACGATCTGGCCGGCGTATTCCTTGGTGAGCATCGACCGGTAGACGCCACCCCCGGTGCCGTTGTCGCCGAGCGGACCGTCGGTACCCTCGGATTGCGACAGGCGGTCGAGGGACTGCTCTAGGAACATCGATTCGAAGTCGGTCGAGGCCTTCTTAGCCTTGGCCTCGGCGGCCGACTTCGCGGTGCTACCGGCGCTCCCGCCGACCGCGCTCTGAACGGTCTTGGCGATGTCGCCGACGATGGCCTTGCCGACCCCGAGGGCGGCACTGGCGGCGAGGGGCGCGAACAGCATGGGTTCAGGTCTCCGGCTGGAGTTGGGAGAGGGCGGCGAGAGGCATCACATCACCTCGATATCGGCCTGGAGGGCGCCCGCGGCCTTGATCGCCTGCAGGATCGAGATGAGGTCGCGAGGGCCGACGCCCAGGGCGTTGAGGCCGTCGACGAGTTCGCGCAGGGTCACGCCCTCCTTGACCAGGGCGAGCTTGTTGCCGTCGCCCGTGTCGACCTTGACGCCGGTGCGCGGCACCACCGTGGTGGTGCCGCTGGAGAGGGGAGCAGGCTGGCTCACCTGCGGCTGTTCGGTGATGGTGACGGTGAGGTTGCCCTGTGCGATCGCCACGGTGGAGACCCGCACGTCGCGGCCCATCACGATGATGCCCGAACGCTCGTCGACGACGACCCGGGCGGTCTGGTCGGGCTCGACCTTCAGCTGCTCGATCTCGGTCACGAGCCGGATCATGTTGCCGGTGTAGCGGGCAGGGATCTGCAGGGTCACCGTGGCGGGATCGGTGGGTTCGGCGGTATCGGCGCCCATGAAGTCGTTAATCGCAGCGGCGATGCGCTTCGAGGTGGTGAAGTCGGGATTGCGCAGGGACAGGCGCAGCGAGCGCATGTCGTTCATCTTGAACGCCATCTCGCGCTCGATCATCGCGCCGTTCGGCACCCGCCCGTTCGTGGGAACGCCGCGGGTGATCTTGGCGGCGTCGCCTTCGGCCGAGAAGCCCGCGATGGCCACCGAGCCCTGCGCCAGGGCGTAGACCTCGCCGTCGGCGCCCAGCAGCGGCGTGACCAGGAGGGTGCCGCCCTGGAGGGACTTGGCGTCGCCGAGGGACGAGACGGTGATGTCGATGCGGTTGCCCTGGGTGGCGAAGGGCGGCAGGCTCGCGGTCACCATCACGGCCGCGAGGTTCTGGGTGCGCATGGTAGCGCCGCGGGTGTTCACGCCGAGGCGCTCCAGCATCGCCTGGAGGGACTGCTTCGTGAACGGGATGTTGTTCAGGGTGTCGCCGGTGCCGTTGAGCCCGACCACGATGCCGTAGCCCACGAGCTGATTCTGGCGCACGCCCTCCACGCTGGCGAGGTCCTTGACCCGCGACAGGGCGAGGGCGGGGACCGCCTGGCCGACCAGCATCGCCCACCCTGCCAGAAGGCAGAGGGCGAAGCGCCGGATTCGGGTGGGGCCGTTCGGAGTGTCGGTCATGGCGCACTTTGCGACGGGAAGGTCCTGTCCAGTCTGCCAGGACCATGCCAACCGAACGCTTGTGCCAAAGCGTTGTATTTGAACGATATTCTCTGGCAATACCGGCGCCGGCCGGGCAAAGGTCCCGGACGCTTCATGCCGACCCGGCACGTTCTGCCGGGTCATTTACGACCGGTTAACCACGCTTGCCGGATTCTGCCGGCGCCGGGCGGACCATCGCCCCGATCGGTCTCACCTCATGCGCGTCGACACCCGCTTCGTCACTGCCAGCACCGGCCCGAGCGCGGCACCGCGCCGGAGCGAGGGCGCGCCCGCCTTCGCCGTCGCCAACCCGGCGACGAACGCGGGCGGGCCGGGCGCCACCGCCGCGGCATCGCTCGCCGGCCTCGATGCCATCCTCACGCTTCAGAGCAACACCGATACGCCGGAGGAGCGCCGGCGCCGGTCGACCCAGCGTGGCAACGACCTGCTCGATGGGCTCGACCGGCTGAAGGCCTCCCTGATCATGGGCCGCGTCTCGACGCGCGATCTACAGGCCATCGCGGCCCGCCTGTCGGAGCGCAGCGGCACCAGCGGCGACCCCCGTCTCGATGGATTGATCGCCGAGATCGAGCTGCGGGCCGCGGTCGAACTCGCCAAGCTGTCCGCCGCCCGCGCCGCCTGAGGCGCGGGGGCCGGAGCCGACCTCAGGCCTTCGTCTTCTTGGCGCGCGGCGTGTCGTCCGATCCGGCGGCGACTTCGCTGCCCTCGGTGTCGATCCGCTCGGCGATCTGGCTCAGCAGGGCGTCGGTCTTCTTCTCCTCCTCGAGGGTCTGTTCCAGGAGCTTGGCGGCATCCTCGTAGCCAAGCTGGCGTGCCCAGGTCTTCAGGGTGCCGTAGCGGGCGATCTCGTAATGCTCGACGGCCTGGGCACAGGCAGCCAGCACCGCATCGGCGGCTGGGCTATCGCCGAAATCCTCGAGATCCTCCTCCATCTCGGAGGTAATGCCCTGCATCGCCTCGCAGGTCTTGGCGCGGGCCGGCTTGCCAATGATCTCGAAGACCTGCTGGAGCCGCTCCACCTGCTCGGCACTCTCCTCCGCGTGAGTCTCGAACGCGCTGCGAAGCTCCGCGTGCTCGGCCGCCTTGGCCGACTTCTTCAGGGCTCGGACGGATTGCTTCTCGGCGTAGTAGACGTCCTTGAGGGTCTCGTAGAACGCGTCGTGCAGGGTTTTGGCCTTGGCTGCCATGGGGCGATCTCCGAAGTCGTGACGGTGGAAAAGGATGCGATCACCAGCGGAGTCAGGGCCGAGAAACCGGAAGGGTCCCGCAAGCGTCGCCATGGGAGAACCACACCCGCCGAGGCCAGTTCCCCTGGGATTTTTCTTCAATTTCTCGCTTTGCCTGCAGTGTCTTAGGATAGAATTGCCTGGTAGCACCGAAAATTATCGTTTCCTTGAGGACACCTTCCTGGCCCTGAGAACGAGAGAAGCCAGCAATAGCTTTGCGCATGGGCCCGTGCGACCCCGACGGGACGGCGTCGCCCGCGTTCTCCGCCGGACCGCCCCGGCCTGTCGGCAGGTGCAGGTCCGGTCCTGATCCCTCGCCACTGAGACCTGCATTTTAACGCAGGACAGATTCTAGGTGACAAAGCGCAGCCGCTGTTGCAACGCACAGCCTCCGGTGGCGTGTTTGCAGCCGTTGCGTGTTTGCCGCAGCGCGCAAAACATCCGAGAGGATTGCGGTGTGCGGTAACCACGATGCGTTGTCGTGGCCTGCACCCTGCATTATAGCCACGCAAAACGATCGCCGCGGACCGGCTGCAAGAGGCGCGAATGGCGAAGGTCACGATTGAGGACGGGTACGTACCAAGTGAGAGCGAGCCGTTCATGAATGATCGGCAGCGGGAGTATTTCCGTCGCAAACTGCTCGGCTGGAAGTCCGATATTCTACGTGAGGCCCAAGATACGCTGGTCGCGTTACAGACCGAGAACGAAAATCATCCCGATTTGGCGGATCGTGCCTCGTCCGAGACGGACCGGGCCATCGAGTTGCGAGCGCGGGACCGGCAACGCAAGCTCACCGGCAAGATCGACGCCGCCCTGGCGCGGCTGGAGGACGGTTCCTACGGCTATTGCGAGGAGACCGGCGAGCCGATCTCGCTGAAGCGCCTGGATGCCCGCCCCATCGCGACGCTGTCGCTCGAGGCGCAGGAGCGTCACGAGCGACGCGAGCGCGTCTACCGGGACGACTGAGCGGGCTGGTCGCGGGCGGACCGCGATCCAAACCGTTCTCCGAGAGGGACGAACGGGCTCCGACGGGGCTCAGAACGGCAGGAGCACGTCGACCAGCTGCTGACCGTAGCGCGGCTGCTGCACATCGGTGATCTGGCCGCGTCCGCCATAGGCGATCCGGGCCTGGGCGATCTTGCTCGAATCGATGGTGTTGTCGGACTCGATGTCCTCGGGCCGGACCACGCCCGCGACGATGAGTTCGCGGACCTCGAAGTTGATGCGGATCTCCTGCTTGCCCTCCACCACGAGGTTTCCATTGGGCAGGACCTGCGTGACGATGGCCGCGACGCTGGTGGTGACGGTCTCGTTGCGCTGAACCGAACCGGCACCGTCGCTCGATGTGGTCGAGGTGGCGTTGATGAGCTTGTCGGGGCTGATCCCGGCCGCCGTCACCCCCTTGCTGCTCTCCAGGCCGAAGGCGTTGGGCAGGCCGAAACCCTCGGCGTTCGAGCGCGAGCGCTTGGTCTCGTTGTTCAGGTTCGCCTTATCGGTGACATTGACCTTCACGGTGACGAGGTCGCCGATTCGGGCGGCCCGCTGGTCCTTGAAGAAGGCGCGCGAGCCTGTCCGCCACAGGGAGTTCGGAGCGTACGAGACCGGCTGGACCTCCGGCATCGGCAGGCGCACCGGTTTGTAGCCGGCCTGGGCGGTCGGGTCCTCGATGGCCGAGAGGGCTGGCGTCGCACCGATCTGGGATAGTCGGTCCGCAGTGTTGCAGGCGCCGAGGGTCGTGCAGAGGAGCGCGACGGCGAGGGCTGGAGAGACGCGGTGGGTCATCGGGACCGAACCTTTGGCAAACCGAAAAGGGACGCGGACGGGGCGGCTCAGCGCTGAAGCGCGGGACCGTCGAGGGCGGCGCTGGCCTGGCGCACCAGGGGCGCGGGACCGACGGAAACGCGGCCGGGTCCGATCACGGTGGCGGACAGGATCTTCTTCGAGACCGGGTTGGTGACCGTGATCATGGCGCCGAGGCGGCCACCCTCGTTGGCCAGTCCCCGGAGGGAAAGATTGAGACCGGGGGAATCGAAGAGGATCGTGACGGCCTCGCCCCGGGCCACGAGGTCGGGCGGCGCGAGGTCGCCCGAGCGCAGGATTGCACCGGCACCGAGGCTGCGCTGCGCCACCTGTCCGGCGAGATCGCCGAGGGACCCCTGCGCGTCCGACGGTGTCGCTTCGCGCGGACGGCGCTCGAGGGTCAGGTCAGCCGCGTTGATCGTCTCGCCGCGATTGAGGCTGCGCCCCAGGACGGCGACCTCCCGGATCTCCATGACCTGGCCCGAGACCCGGAGGGATGCCTGGCGCTCGCCCAGGGTGATTAGGCCGGCGATCCGGCGCGAGCGCGGATCGTAGCTGAGGTCGAGGGCGACGGCCTGACCGTTCAGGTCCAGGGGCGCCAGAAGGGTCGGGGACTCGCCATCGAGGCGAATGGCGAGGTTGCGCGGATCGACGCCGTAGCCGGATTCCAGGGCGCGCTTCAGGGCGGCCTCGATCTCCGGCTGCGTCACCCGGCGGGCGGCGCGCTGGACCGAGACCTGGACCCGGCCGCCGGTCTCCACCGGGCCGAGCCCGAGACCGGCCATCGCATCGGCGATGCGACGCGCCTGGATCGTGCCGGTGGCGCCAAGGGCCGGCGCCCGGAACAGCGGACGCTGCGCCGTCTCCGCAGAGGCCCCCTCGACGAGGTCGCCGAGGGTGAGGACGTCGCCGCGGGCGGTGACGTCGCCGCGCAAGCGCAGGCTCGCCCCGGCGGGGCGGGCCTCCTGGGCCAGGACCTGGAAGGTGAGGAACGAGAAGGCCAGGACGGCCAGCAGGGTTCGGCCCACGATGGCGACGCTCAGGGTCGAGACCCGGATCGGGCGGCGGGGGGGGATCTGTCTGAGCGCATGCATGGTCAGGACCTCGATCAGCTGCGGAACATCTGGGAGGTGGTCGAGAGCATCTGGTCGGCGGCGGTCACCACCTTCGAGTTCATCTCGTAGGCGCGCTGTGCCGCGATCAGCGACGAGATCTCGGTGACGGCGTTGACGTTCGCCTCCTCGAGATAGCTCTGCTGCAGGTTGCCGAACCCTTCCGAGCCCGGCAGACCGTTGATCGCCGGACCGGACCCGGCGGTCTCGATGAACAGGTTGTCGCCGATCGATTCGAGGCCGACCTTGTTGACGAAGCGGGCGAGCTGGAACTGGCCCAGGGCCTGCGGCGCGGTCTGCCCTGGCACGGTGGCCTGGACTGCTCCCTGGGCGCTGATCGTCACCGACGTGGCGTTGTTCGGCACCGTCACCCCGGGATCGACGAGGTAGCCGTCGCGGGTGACGAGCTGCCCCTGGGCCGAGAGGTCGAACGAGCCGTCGCGGGTGTAGGCCGTGCGCCCGTCCGGCAGCGTCACCCGGAACAGGCCTTCGCCGCGAATGGCGACGTCGTATTCCTTCTCGGTGCTCGTCAGCGTCCCCTGCGACATCACCCGGGCGGTCGACGTCGTCTTCACGCCCGAGCCGATGGCGAGGCCTGCGGGCAGCTGCGTGTTCTGGTCGGAGGTCGAGGAGCCCGCCCGGCGCAGGTTCTGGTAGAGCAGATCCTGGAAATGCGGCTGCTGGCGCTTGTAGCCGGTGGTGCGCAGGTTCGCGATGTTGTTCGAGATGACCTGGACGTTGAGTTCCTGGGCCGCCATGCCGGTGGCGGCGGCGTAGAGGGCGCGCATCTGCTGAGATCCTTACGCGACGTCGGCGAGACGGCGGATCGCCGTGCCGCGCAGATCGTCGAGGCGCGAGATCACGCCCGAGACCATGGTGTAGGTGCGGTTCACGTCCATGAGCCGGGTCATCTCGATGACGGGCTTCACGTTCGAGCGCTCCAGGGCGCCGGCCTCCACCCGGCCGGCGAGGCCGGCGGCCTGCGGCTGTGCCGCGGAGGCGTAGAGATTCGCGCCCTCGTTGGTCAGCGCCTGGGGATTGGCGAAGGTGACGAGGCGGACGCGGCCGCGGATGCCGAGGTTGGTCGAGACCGTGCCGTCCGGGCCGATCGACACGCCGGTCTCCTGCTGGCCGATCTGGATCGGCCCCGCCTCGCCTTGCACCGGGTACCCGTCGCTGGTGACCAGCGTCCCCTGGGCGTCGGTCTCGAACGCGCCGTTGCGGGTGTAGCGATCGCCATTCGGGGTGCGCACCACCAGGAAGGCCTCGCCGCGCACCGCCACGTGGAGGGGATTGCCGGTCTGCTCGATGGGTCCTTGGGCGAGGTCCAGGGCGGTGCCCTGGTCGATCACGTAGGAGACGCGGCGGTCCGGCCTCTGGAAGGAATCCGCGCTCGCCACCGGCATCAGGTATTCCTGGAACCGGCTGTTGCGCCCCTTGAAGCCGTTGGTGGAGATGTTGGCCATGTTGTTGGCGATGACGTCCAGCTCGCGCTGGAGCGCGACCTGGCTCGAAACCCCCACGAACAATGCGTTCTGCATGACACTCTCAGCCCCGACGAGCGACGATGTCCCGACATCCGCATGGGCCGTGCCAGCTCTGAAAATCCGTATTTTACGAACATCGTCAATATCTTAAATAGACATCGACGACCAGGCAGCGCCTGCCGTGTCCGACCGCGCGGCAAGTCCGACCCGGCAGCTTTTGCCGCCTTAACGACGCGTTAACCTTGCTGGCCCGATACCTCTGCGAGGGTCGATATCCGAGGGTGTCGATGTCGTCGAGCGGGTCCCGCTCGCCCCACCGCGCAGTCCCGAGGTCCAGCGATGGCCAAGAAGCCGAAGAAGGCCACCGCCGAGGGTGAGGAGGGCGCGGAGGGCGAGGCCCCGAAAGGCGGCAAGAAGAAGCTCATCATCATCGGCGCGGTGGTGCTGGCGCTGGTGGGTGGCAGCGGTTTCGTCTTCCTGAAGAAGAAGGCCGGCGACGGCCACGCCGAAGCGGCCGCCGAGGTGAAGAAGCCGGTCGTGTTCCTCGATGTCCGCGAGATGATGGTCAATCTCGCCAGCGAGCCGGGCCAGGACCGGACGCGCTTCGCCAAGATCAAGGTCGCGATCGAGCTCAAGGACGCCAAGGTCGAGGGCGAGGTGAAGCCCCTGATGCCGCGCATCGAGGACGCCTTCCAGGTCTACCTGCGCGAACTGCGTGCGAGCGACCTCGCCGGGTCGGCCGGCATCTATCGCCTGCGCGAGGAATTGCTGCGCCGGGTCAACGTCGCCATCCACCCGGCCCGGGCGGAGGCGGTCCTCTTCAAGGACGTGGTGATCCAGTAGGCGGGCGCCGCCGATTGGGATGGATGAAGTTTCGCAGGTGACGAGAGTCTGATGGCCGGACCGGAAGACGAGATCGACGAGGACGACTGGGCCGCAGCCCTCATCGCCCAGAACGGCGAGGGAGGCGAAGCCTCGCTCGCCGACGAGTGGGGCGCGGCACTCGCCGAACAGGGCACCACCACGCATGCCAGCGACGTCGCCGCCGAATGGGCGACGATGATCGAGGACGGGGAGACCGACAATCTCCCCGAACTCGCCGGCAACGACCGCATCCTGAACCAGGACGAGATCGACGGCGTCCTCGGCTTCTCCCTGCGCGAGCTCTCGGCCTCGGGGGCCGGAGGCGTCCGCGCCATCGTCGATTCGGGCGTCGTCCAGTACGAACGCCTGCCGATGCTGGAAATCGTCTTCGACCGGATGATCCGGTTGTTGTCGACCAGCCTGCGCAACTTCTTCCAGGACAACGTCGAGGTGACCCTCGACAACATCACCTCGGTGCGCTTCGGCGACTACCTGAACGCGATCCCGCTGCCGACCCTGCTCGGCGTCTTCCGGGCCGATGCCTGGGAGAATTCCGGCCTCGTCACGGTGGAATCCAATCTCGCCTACTCGACCCTCGACCTGCTCCTCGGCGGCAAGCGCGGCGGCTCCTCGACCCGCCTCGACGGACGCCCCTTCACCACTATCGAAATGCAGCTCGTGCGGCGCCTGGTGGAGATCATCCTCACGGACCTCGAGCTCTCGTTCCAGCCGCTCTCGCCGGTGCGCTTCGCCATCGACCGGATCGAGACCAACCCGCGCTTTGCGACCATCACCCGGCCCGCCAACGCCGCCATCCTGATCAGCCTCAAGCTCGACATGGATGGACGCGGCGGCCTGCTGCAGATCCTGTTCCCCTACGCCACCATCGAGCCGATCCGTGAACTGCTCATGCAGAGCTTCATGGGCGAGAAGCTCGGCCGCGACCACGTCTGGGAGAGCCACCTCGCCACGGAGATCTGGCAGGCCGACGCGACCATGGAGGCGGTGCTGCACGAGATGATGCTGCCGTTGAAGAAGGTGCTGTCGCTCAAGGTCGGCGATACGCTGATGTTCGACACCAAACCCTCGGACCTGATCGCGATCCGCTGCGGCGACTGGGCCCTGACCCAGGGCCGGATCGGCCGGATCGACGACAACATCGCGGTGCAGCTCACCCGGCCGCTGCGCCGGTCGCGCACCACGCTCCAGGCCTTCGAAGCCTCCATGAACAACCGCAACGACGGGTGACGCGACCAGCCATGAGCCTCCTCGTTACCCTCCTGGCCGATGGCCTCGTCGCCGTCCTGCTGGTCGCCAGCATCGTCTCCTCGATGCGCCTGAGCGGCCGCATCACCAAGCTCAAGTCCGACGAGGCGGCCCTGCGCCAGACCATCGGCGACCTCGTCATGGCGAGCTCCACCGCCGAACGGGCCATCGTCGGCCTGCGCGCCACCCTCGACGAGTGCGACCGGACCCTGGCCGACCGCCTCGGCACCGCCGAGCGCTACGCCACCGACCTCGCCGCCCACGTGGAGGCGGGTGAGACGGTGATCGCCCGCATCGCCTCCATCGTGGCCCAGGCCGCCCCGACCCGCGAGCTCGCGCGCACGGCGGCCCCGGCACCGGAGCCGCGTGACCTCGAGCGCGTGGTCCCGCCCGTCCGCGTCGCACCGCCCGCACCGTCGAGCCCCAACGGCGAGCGCCTTGGGGTCGCCGCCGCCGCCGCCCTGGCCATGTCCGAGCGCGCCCTCGGCCGCCTGCGGAGCAAGGCCGCGTGACGAAGGCGCCCCCCGGGAAACGGACCGGCAGCCTGGTCCGGTTCCGTCAGACGCGGCCGCTGAAGCTGCGCCTGATCGATGCCGTGACCCTGGCGGCGGCCGGGCTTCTGGTGCTGAAGGTCGCGGCCATCGCGGTGGAGGAATCGAAGCCGCAACCGGGCGCGGCGATGCCGGAGTTCGCGCGCGTCCTCGCCAAGGCCCGCACGAATTACGAGCCCGCAGACCCGTCGACCACCGGCTCGGTGACGCCGAAGGAACCCGAGAAGCCGGCTCCGGAGCCCGAGAAGCCGGCACCGCGTCCACCGCCGCCGGAGCCGATGCCGGCGTCCGAGCGCGCCCTCCTCGAGCGCCTCGCCGCGCGGCGCGATACCCTCAAGCAGCGCAGCGAGGCCCTCGATCTGCGCGAGCAGCTGCTCGGCACCGCCGAGCGCAAGCTGGAAGAGGGCGTCGACACGCTCAAGCAGGGTGAGGACAAGGCCGAAGGAGGCGGCTCGCAGCGCGCCGAAGCCGAGCGGGCCGCGCTGAAGAACATCGTCACAATGTACGAGACGATGAAGCCGAAGGACGCCGCGCGGGTGTTCGACCGGCTGAGCCTCGACGTCCTCGTGCCGATCGTTCTGGCGATGAATCCCCGCAAGATGGCCGAGGTGCTGGCGCTGATGCAGTCGGAGCCCGCGGAGAAGCTCACCGTGGCCCTGGCCAATCGGGCGCGCGGGCAGGCCGGCGGCCCGGCAGCCACGGTCGCGGCCGGTCTCGCCCCGAACGAACTCCCGGCGATCGACGCACCGACGCCTCCGCCCCGGCGCTGACCACCCTGACGTTTGCAGGCGGTCATCCACTGGGTTGTCCGCGCCTCCATTGCGCGTTCGTCCGCGCCCGACTAGGGGCAGGCATCCCGAGCGGATGAAATCCCCACCGCACGGGTTCGGGGAGCCAAGCACGTGCCGTCCATCAGCCTGATCCGAGTCCTCGCCGTCCTGAGCTTCGCCCTGACCGTGGCGGCTCCCGTCGCGGCACAGGACGCCGAAGCTCCGACCGCCACCGAGGCGCCGGCCAAGCCGAAACCGCGCAAGGCCGCCCCGCCGAAGCCGGCTCCGGCGAAGCCCGCGGCGCCGATGCCGGCCGCCGCCTCCGCGCCTCCGACCACCACGGCCGGCTGGCCGACCGGTGCGAGCTCCCTCACCGAGGTCTATGGCGACTGGACCGTGACCTGCGCGAAGGCCGAGGCCAAGGCCGACGCGAAGGCGGAATGCGCGGTGATGCAGGCCCAGGGGGCCAAGGGCCGTCGCGAATTCGCCCTGGAGATCCGGACGCCCAACGATGGGCGCGCGCAGGGCTTCATCCTGATGCCGCTCGGCCTCGCCATCGAGCCCGGCATTTCGTTCAAGCTCGACGAGGCCGTCCTCGGCAAGGGCGCGCCCTATCTGTCCTGCAGCCAGGAGGGATGCCTCGTGCCCATCAGCCTGCCCACCCTGGCGACCGACACGATGAAGACCGCCAAGAACCTGCTGGTTTCCGCGACGAAGCCGGAGGCCAAAGAACCCGTCACCATCACGGTACCGCTCGAAGGATTCGCCAACGCGCTGGCGCGCGCCATCGGGCTGACGAGCTGAGCGGGACCGTGGCGCGGCCGGACCCGAGGAGCGTAGCTATGAAGAGATCGGCCCTGCTGACCCGAAGCCTGATGACCCTGATGGTGGCCGGAGCCCTGGCGGCGCCGGCATGGGCCCAGGAGGAACGGCCACCCGAGAAGCCGCCCGCCCCCCCGCCGACGGCCGCCGAGGCCAAAGCCGAACGCCAGAAGAACAGCGCAGCCAAGCTCGCCGGCCTGCTCGCTTTCGTGGAAACCTACTGCCGCGACCTCAAACCGAACTCCGAGCGCTTGAATTCCGTCGTCGCCGGCCTCGGTGTCGCATCCGACGATCTGGTCCAGGGTGACCTGAACCTGCGCAGCCGGGCCTATACGGAGATCTACACCAAGGACATTTCCGCCAATTGCGCGCGCGCCGCCGAGAATTTTGGCGAGACTGGCCGGACGATCCCGGGTCTGATCACCAAACGTTAGCGGTCCGGAGAAAGCGCCACCGCGTCTTAAGCGCCCGTTAGCCTCGACACGCGAGAGTGGCCGGACAGTGCGGCGTAAGGCGGATCGACTCGGTTGCGAGTCACTCCGCCCCATGGGTTTGGCGTATCCAGCGATGGCTCTCGATGCCGGTATCGCGACACGACGGCGTCGGCTTCGGGCTGGCTTCGCCGCGATCTCGATCATGGCTGCGGCTCTCTGCGGGGGGACGGAGGCGACCGCCGCACGCCTCACGGCGATCAAGGGCGCGCAGAGCGAGCGCTACGGTCGCCTCGTCCTGACCTTCGACGGCCCGGTTTCGGTCAAGGCGCGGATGTCCGGGTCCGTGCTCGTCCTCGGCTTCTCGGAGAAGGCGAGCGCCGGCTCCGAGCGCATCGCCGCCGAGATGCCGGACTACGTCACAGCCGTGCGGCGCGATCCCGACGGACTGGGCCTACGCCTTGCCCTGCAACGCCCCTACCGCGTCAACGTCCAGGAGGCGGGGGAGAAGGTGTTCGTCGATCTCCTGCCGCAGGACTGGAGCGGTCTGCCGCCGGCCCTGCCGCCGGAGGTGGTGGCCGAGCTGTTCCGGCGGACCCAGGCCGCTGAGGCGGCCTTGCGGGCGGCGCGCCCCCCCGCCGAGCCGAAGACCCTGCGCATCGAACTGGCGCATCTTCCGACGCTCACCCGCCTGAGCCTGCGTGCACCGGCGTCCGCCGCACCGCGCTTCGAGGCCGTCGGCCCGGCCATGCGCCTCGCGATTCCGGGAGCCTGGCGCATCGACGAGGTCGCCACCCGCGGGCGCCTGAAGCCGTCCATCGAGAGCCTGGCGGCCGAGAGCGACGAGACCGGCGCCCGTCTTCTCGTCACCCCAGCGGACGGCTACGAGATCCGAACCTTCAGCGACGAGGACGGCGCGACGATCGACCTCGTCCGAAAGCCTGCCGAGAAGGCCAAGCCCAGCGCGCAGGATGCGAAGGCCGGGGAGGGCGCTGGGCCCGTCGGCGAGGCCAAAACGACCGAGACCAAGACGACCGAGACCAAGGGAGTTGAGACCAGAGCGACGGAGGTGAGGGCGGCAGAACCCAAACCCGAGAAGGCCCCGCAGCGGTCGCCGAGGCAGACCACGGAGACGTCCGGGACTGCACCGGCGGCTCCCGTCGCCGCGACGGTTCAGCGCCCTGCCGGACCGGGCCTCGCGTTCCCGTTCAAGACCATGCCGCCGGCCGCTTTGTTCGAGCACGCGGGCATCGCCAACCTGGTCTTCGAGACCGCAGAGCCGGTCGTCGTCCCCGCGGGCGATCCCATGCTCGCGCCGCTCGGTCCGCCAGTGCGAACCGGTCGGATCGTGACCGTGCGCTTTCCTGTTCCGCGCGACCGGCTCCTGGACCTTGTGCCGGTCGGCCCCGCCGGGGCCCCGACCGGCTGGGAGTTGGTGGCCAGCGAGAACCTGTCTGCGAGCGACGCCCTCTCGGCGATTCGCGTCACCGATGCGGCCGGGCGGATCAGTGTCGGCGTGCGCCTCCCGAACCCCGGGGTCGCCTCCTGGCTCAGCCTCGACGGGGAGCGCATCGCCGTCGTGACGGGCCGGGGCCCGAAGCCGGCCGGAATTCCGAAACGGCAGATCTTCGTCGACTTCGAATTGCTGCCGAGCCGGCAGGGCGTCGCAGTCCTGGCGCAGGCGGACGACCTCCTCGTGCGGCCGGACCTCGACGGGGTCGCGATCAGCCGGGAAAGCGGCATGGCCGTCTCCGGCGTCGCGCGCCCCGCCGAGGCGCCCCTGATAACCCTCAGCGACCTCGCCGTGGACCGGGGTCCCTGGGAGGCCTCGCAGCGCGGCGACACCCGCGAGTTGATCCGCGACCAGCTTCAAGCGGCCGCGGAGGCACCGCGTGCCGCGCGCGGACCGCTCCGAATGGTCCTGGCGCGCACGATGCTCGCCAATCGCCTCTCCCTGGAAGCGCTCGGCGTCCTCAAGACCGCCTTCGGCGACGATCCCGTCCTGGCCGGCCAGCGCGATGTTCCGATGCTGACCGTGATCGGAAACGCCCTGATCGGGCGCATGTCCGACATGCGCACGGGTCTGGCCGTCGAGATCCTCAGGAACGATCCCGAGGCGCGGCTGTGGCAGGGCTACCTCGAAGCCCTCGAAGGCCGCTGGAGCGCGGCCGATGCCTCGTTCCGCGCGACCGCGAGCGTGCTCGACCGCTACCCCGAAGACCTCCAGGCCCTCCTGCGCACCGCAGCCGCCGAGGCCGCGGTCGAGACGGGAGACTGGGATGCAGCCAACCGCCAGATCGTCGCGGCCACCCGCGCAGCGGACCGCCCGATCCAGGAACGACTGGCCTTGCTGCGCGCCCGGATCGACGAGGTCACCGGCCAGACCGTGGCCGCCCTCGATGCCTACGAGCGCCTCAGCGAAAGCGGAGAGGCAGGGGTCGCCGCCTCGGCCCGCCTGAGGGCCACCGTGCTGGGGCACGCGGCGGGGAAGGTCACGGTGGCGGATGCCATCGAGCGCCTGGAGCTGCTGGCCCTGTCCTGGCACGGCGGCGACCTCGAACCGCGAACCATCTCGGCCCTGGCCAAGCTCTACGTCGAGGCGGGACGCTGGCGTCAGGCGATGATGACCGCCCGCCGCGCCGATTCCACCGGCACCGATTCGCCACTGGTGCGCGACGTGCACGACATGGCCCAGACCCTCTTCGAGGATCTCTACCTCGGTGAGCGCAGCTCCAAGCTGTCCGGGGTCGAGGCCCTGGCACTGTATTTCGACTTCAAGGAGTTCGCGCCGCTGGGCCGTCGCGGCGACGAGATCGTGCGCCGGCTGTCGGATCGCCTGGTGGAGTTGGACCTCCTCGATTCTGCGGGCGAATTGCTGCAGCATCAGGTCGACCATCGCCTGACGGGGCCCAGCCGTGCGGGCACGGCGGCGCGACTCGCTGCCATCCGGCTCATGGACGAGAAGCCCCTGCAGGCCCTCCAGACCCTGGACGCCACCTACCTGCCCGAACTCCCCGAGGATCTGCGCCGGGCGCGGGCGCTGCTGCGGGCGCGTGCCCTGTCCGACCTGTCCCGCACCGACCTCGCTCTCGAGACCATCGAGGGCGAGACGGGGCCGGATGCCGAGCGCCTCAGGGCGGACATCCTCTGGACCGGCCGGCGCTGGCGCGACGCCGGGGAGGCGCACGAGGCACTGGTCGGCGATGCCTGGCGCCGCCGCGTGCCCCTCGACGACGACGCCCGCACGGACATCCTGCGCGCGGCGATCGCCTACGGGCTCGCTGGCGAGACCCTTGGCCTCGAGCGCCTCCGGGCGAAATTTGCGGGTCCGATGGCCGAGAGCGTCGATGCCCGCACTTTCGCCCTTCTCACCCAAGCCAACGCCGTCCGCACCGCGGGCTTCCGCGAAATCGCGCAGAAGGCCACCAGTGCCGAAACGCTCCAGGCGTTCCTCTCGGAATACCGCAAGCGCTATCCCGAGAGCGCCGTGCCGGCGCCGGGCAAGCGCGAGACGGATGCGCGGGCCGACGCCCAGGCGAGTGCGACCCCGCCCGGCTGAGCGGGGACGACGTCACGCCGGACATGCGGCGTAAAAGCCTGATGCGATTCGCCGAATTCTGTCGGGCCCAGCGCAACAAACGCGCCGCGGCGACGTTCTGCCTCCAATCCCAATCACCCGTGCGGCTTACGTTCCAGCCCGGCACAGCAGAGGCCTTCCCATGCTCACGGAACCGCTCGACACCACGACCGGAAAGACCCACCTCGACATCTTCGACACGCAGCAGCGCAGCGCGATGGCCACGCGCCTCGGCGTGTCGGAAGATCGCCTGAAGCGCGCCGTGCGCCTCGTCGGCAACCGCATCTCGACCCTGAAAAGCTACCTCGAGCGCTAATCGCGCGAACCGGCATGTGACGATAGGGAAGGGCGCTCTCGGGCGCCCTTTTTCGTGCGCGGCCACCGGCTTACGCGGCCCTTCAGGTCCCGTAGCTCTGCACCAGCGAGCCCGCCACCAGGGTCCAGCCGTCGACGAGGACGAAGAAGATCAGCTTGAACGGCAACGCCACGGTCGCCGGTGGCACCATCATCATGCCAACGGCCATGAGGATCGAGGCGACGACGAGGTCGATGATCAGGAAGGGGATGAACAGCAGGAAGCCGATCTCGAACGCACGGCGCAACTCGGAGATCATGAAGGCCGGCGTCACCACTTCGAGGCCCACGGCTTCGGGGCCGGCCGGAACCGGCGCCTTCGCCATGTCCAGGAAGAGCTTGAGATCCTTCTCGCGGACGTTCTTCAGCATGAAGGTCTTGAAGGGTGCGGAGGCGCGCTCGAAGGCGACGCTCTGCGTGATCTGCCCGGCGATCAGCGGCTCGATGCCATTGCGATAGGCCTCGCGCCCGACCGGTGCCATCACGAAGGCGGTCAGGAACAGCGCGAGGCTGGTGACGACCGCGTTGGGCGGGGCACTCTGCGTCCCCAGCGCCGAGCGCAGAATCGACAGCACCACCACGATCCGGGTGAAGGACGTGGCCATCACCAGCACCGAGGGCGCCAGTGCGAGGACGGTCAGAAGCGCGACGAGCTGGAGGGCCCGTTCGGTCACCCCGCCGGTGCCGAGATCGACCGAAAGGCTTTGGGCCTGCACCGCCGTCGTGGCACAGGCCAGCCCCAGGCCGATCGGGACCGGCAGGCGCAAGCGTCTCAGGGGGAAGGAGCGGGGTTCGGTCATACCGGTTCCGGGCGATGCGACGCGATGCGGCCGCGCGCCCCTCTTAGCATTCGCGCCCCGGGCCGCATCCCCGTGCGAGGCCATGCGAACTCGGCCCCGGCGGGGTGTGCGGGTCGGGTGCGGGGCGCCCCCGGATCCGTCTACTGCTTGCGATCCAGAGGGCGGCCGAGTAGCCGCGCGAACTCCGCCTCGATCTCTTCCACGGAGAACGGATTAGGGCTGGCTGGCGCCTTTGCGGGCGCAGGAGCGGGAGGCGGCGGGGTCGGCGCTGCGGCGGGTGGCGATTCGATCACCGCCGGGGGAGCGGCATCTTCGACCTCCGGCGCGTCGGCGACCGCCGCGTGGATCACGGGGTCCGGCTCGATCGGAGCAGACTGAAGCGGAGCGGGCGGCTCCACCGGCACGGCCTCGAGCTCTGGCTCCTCGATACGATCGGCGAAGAGCACGTCGTCGACGGCAGACCGCGGTTCTACGGCGATCCGCTCGTCCGATGCCGACGTCTCAGCGGTGGCCGCCATCGCGGCGGCGATGGGATCGATGCCGGACGCCTCGGCGACCGGGACCCGGTTCACCTCCGGCTGGGGTTCGACGCGCGCTTCCGGGGCGTCAGGCCTGTCTTCGGGCATCGCAGGCGCGACGGCCTCAGCCACGGGGCTCTGCATGGGCATGGCGGGACGGACCGCCGCCGAGGGTCGGCGCAGGGCCTCCTCCAGCTGGCGTGCCATGTCGGAGAGGATCGCGGCATCGACGCCGCGGGCTGTGGGTGCCGAGACGGGAGATGCCGAGACGGGAGGCGCCGGTGCGGCGACCGCCTCCGCGGGCGTGTCACGACCGGTTTCGGGCTCGGATCCCCGCTCCGGCAGGCCGACGCGGTCCGCGATCGCGGCAGGAACGAAGTTCGCCAGGGAGGGCGGCGTCCGGCGCATGACGCGCGCAATCTGGGAGTCGCGCTGTCGCGGCGCGGCCGGCTCCGGGGCCGGGACGCCCGGCATCGGCTCTAGGGCAGCCGCACGCGGGCGATCGCCCAGGGGTGGGGCCACCTCGTAATCCGCGCCGGGGGACGGCACCGCCATCTCGAAGACCGGCTCACGATAGGGAGCAACGGGCGGACCGGATGGCGCCAGGCTCGGGACCGGAGCCTGCTCGGATACCGGCGGTTCCGGCATCGTCTTCAGCACCGGCTCGGGAGCCTCGTCGAAGGCGGTCTCATCGGACGCCATCCGGGCGCTCATGCCGCGCAGGATGTTGCGCTCGATCACGACGTCGTTGGGGCCGCCCACGAGAAGCAGATGCTCGACATTGTCGCGCCGCAGCAGGATCAGCTGGCGCTGACGGTCGAGCTCATAGATGTCGACGATACCGAGGCGCGGCTGGCGGCCGCGGGGAGAATTCTTGCCGGAGAGGGGCGATCCCTTCCCGCCGAGTCGCCGGATCAGGAAGACGCCCGCCGCAAGGATGAGGAAGATGACGACGAAGATGATGGCGAACTGGAGGGGAAACGAGCCATCCGAGCTGAAGAACGATGACAAGACCGGGGTCTCTCGCTTTTGGGGCTCGTGGCCCGACGCAACACTGGAAAACCCAGTATCATGTCCGGCGCCAGCGCGGGCAACAACGTTAAGACTTCGTTAACAGCTCCTTTGGCCAAGACAAATTCGGTAATGTCTTGAAGGACTTGCGGTTCGCCAAGGACGCCCCGCCGCCCGATCCGATCACGGAGCGGCGGGGTGTGCCGTGTCTCCACGGCGAAGCCGATACGCAACGCGGCTTGGATTGACAGTGCCCCGCCTGCGGTTAGCGGCGCATCAAGCGCTCGTCTGCGCCTCGTCTCGAAACGGGACCCGCCAGCGGTCCTGGCGCGTTGGATGGGCGGCACAGCCGGAGGTGGTTCGACGTGGCATCCGTGGAAGATCAGCATCAAGCGCATCTGCGCGACGCGGTCGCGTTGGCCCGCGACAACGTTCTCCGGGGCGGGCGCCCCTACGGCGCCGTGATCGTACGCGATGGCGATGTGCTGTCGCGGGCCGTCAACACCATCGCGATCACCCAGGATCCCACCGACCACGCCGAGATGGTGGCGATCCGGGAAGTGAGCCGTCGCCTCGGGCGGCCGAAGCTCGACGGTTGCATCGTCTATGCCAGCGGTCGCCCCTGCCCGATGTGCCATGCGGCCATGCGCTTGGCCGGCATTAAACAGGCCTACTTCGCCTACAGCGCGGAGGAGGGCGAGCGCCACGGACTCCTCGGCGCCGGCATCTATGCCGAACTCTGCCAGCCCCTGGGCGATCAACCGATGCGCGTGGAGCACCTCCCCGTGGCGGTGGAGGACCATCCCTACGTGCTCTGGCGCGAGCGGCAGGGCGCCTCCGAGACGGGTTGAGGCGATGACCGTTCCGCGTTGGATCCCCTTCCTCGCCGCCGGCCTCTTCCTCGCGGCCGCCATCACCCTCGGCGTTCTCTGGAGCCGCGGTGCCCTCCGCCATCCCAGCGAGGATGCCCGGTCGGCCGGTCCGCCTGCGGCTTGTGCGCCCCTCAATCCCAGCGGGCCGCCGCCGGCGGAATGCCCACAGGCGAAACCACCCACGCAGAGAACGCCCTGAGGTCTGTTCTTACTTCGAGGGAGACGCCCGGGGTTTAACCGGGCGTTAACCATGGGGGCGGCAGATTTTGCCGGTCCCACCGGGCAGATTCTTCCGGGTGAGGGGAGGGTCCAGCCCATGTCCGTCACCGACCTGCCCATTCTCGGCATGCTGCGCACGCGGATGCAGTGGCACCAGACGCGCCAGAAGCTCCTGGCCGAGAACGTGGCGAATGCCGACCTGCCCGGCTTCAAGCCGCGGGATCTCGCCAGCCCCGACCTCGGACGATCCGGTCCCGTCCTGTCGCAGCCGCAGGGCGCCACCACGAGCAGCAGCCTCGCGGTGACCAACGTGTCCCACATCGCCCCGGGTGGAGGCCCGGACGGTCCCGGAGCCGACCCGCGCCGCGTGAAGGACTTCGAGATCCGTCCCAACGGCAACGGCGTCAATCTCGAAGAGGAGATGATGAAGGCCGGCGACAACCAGGCGGATTATCAGCTGGCCGCCTCGCTCTACCAGAAGAGCCTCGACACCATCAAAATCGCCATCGGCAAGCGCTGAGCGGCCATCCAACGCCTGACGGAGCGCGCCATGGACTTCCTGAAATCCCTCACCACCGCCGCCTCGGGCCTGAAGGCCCAGTCGAGCCGGATGCGAATCATCGCCGAGAACATCGCCAACGCGGATTCCGCGCCGAGCGCCGTCGGCGGCCAGCCCTATCGCCGCAAGATCCCGACCTTCACCCAGCAGGTCGACCGCGAGACCGGCGCGTCGCTGATCGAGGCGGGGCGGGTGCGCCGCGATACCTCGCCGTTCCGGACCAAGTACGATCCGGGCAATCCGAGCGCCAACGCCAGGGGCGAGGTGGCGATGCCCAACGTCAACGGCCTGATCGAGAACATGGACATGCGCGAGGCCCAGCGCTCCTACGAGGCCAACCTCAACATGGTCACGGCAACCCGCCGCATGGTCGCCAAGACCCTCGAGATCCTCAAGGCCTGACCGCCGCTTCCGCTGCCTGAAAGTCCGCCGCCATGACCAGCAACGCCTTCGCCGCCGGCGCCTACGCGGCGATCCAGAACATCGGCGCCAAGGGTTCGCCGAAGATCGCGCCGGCCACCGGCGCGTCGGGCTCGAACTTCACATCGCTCCTGACGTCCAGCCTGGACAGCGTCGGCGAGGCGGGACGCAAAGCCGACAGCCAGGCGCTCGCCGTGGCGGGCGGCAAGGCGAACGTCGTCGACGTGGTGACGGCGGTGGCCGAGAGCGAGACCGCCCTCCAGACCCTCGTCGCCGTCCGCGACCGGGTGATCTCCGCCTACGAGGAAATCATGCGGATGCAGATCTAGGCCGCGGCCTCGCGGTCCCGGCGACGCAGCCGACACATTCGCACGAAGATCCCCGCCCCGACGCGAGATGACATCCCCTCCATGACCGGTCTCGCCATCATCGACGTCGCCCGCGACGGCATCTTCGTGTTCCTCAAGGTGGCGGGACCGGTCATGCTGGTCGCCCTCGTGGTGGGCCTCGTGATCTCCCTGTTCCAGGCCCTGACGCAGATCCAGGAGCAGACCCTGATCTACGTCCCCAAGATCGTGGCCGTGTTCGCGACGCTCCTGCTGATGCTGCCGTTCATGGGCGAAGCCCTCGGCAGCTACATGACCCGGATCGCGGCCCGCATCGTGTCCGGCGGCTGAAGCCTGCTATGACAGGCCATGAACCTCCTCCTGCCGGGCATCGCGGCGGCCTTCCTCCTCACCTTCGCCCGGATCGGCACCCTGGTGATGCTGATGCCGGGCATTGGCGAGCAGCTGGTCTCGCCGCGGCTGCGCCTCGCCTTCGCGCTGCTGCTCACCCTGATCCTGTTTCCGACGGTACGGCCGCTCCTGCCGATGCAGGGCGGAGCCATCGCGGGTCCGGGTTTGATCGCGCTGCTCATCGGCGAGTTGCTGGTCGGTCTGGTGCTCGGCCTCACGGTGCGGATGGTTCTCGCCGCCCTGCAGACCGCCGGCATGATCGTCTCGCAGCAACTCGGGCTGTCCTACGCCATGACGGTGGACCCGACGCAGGGCGGGCAGCAGACCGCGATCGGCAATTTCCTGGCGCTCCTCGGCATCACCCTGATCGTGGCGACCGACCTGCACCACGTCGCCCTCGAGGCGATCGGGCGCAGCTACGTCCTGCTCCCGCCGGATGGCGTCCCGGGCATGGGCGAGGCGGCGAGCCTCGCATTGAAGGCCATCGCGCGGGGCTTCTCGCTCGGCGTGCAGATCTCGGCCCCGTTCATCGCCTTCGGCATCCTGTTCAACGTGGGGCTCGGCGTGCTGGCGCGCCTGATGCCGCAGATGCAGGTGTTCTTCGTGGCCGTTCCGGCCTCGGTCCTCATCGGGATGCTGCTGCTGCTGGGCAGCCTCGGCGTGATGATGAGCGTCTTCCTCGACGATATCGGGCGCTATCTGGCCGAGCTCGCCGGGCGCTGAGCCCCCGCGCGGAGGTCTGAGCCGTGGCGGACGATTCCGATCCGGAAGACAAGACCGAAGACCCGACCCCGCGGCGGATCGAGAAGGCGATCGAGCAGGGCAACGTTCCCAACAGCCCCGAGATCAACACCTTCTTCATCCTGGCCGCCTTCACCATGGCGCTGCTCATGGTGTCTGGCCTGATCGCCAGGAACTTGGTGCCGAGCCTGCGGGGCTTCCTGATGAACGCCCATGCGGTGCCGTCGGATTCGGCGGCCTATACCGAGATGGGATTGCGCACGCTGATCATCTGCGCGCAGGCCCTCTGTATACCAGTAGGTCTCGTCCTGGTCGCGGGCTTGGCCGCCGGTCTCGTCCAGCATCCGTTCGTCTTCAGCACGGAGGCGGTCGGCCCGAAATGGGACCGGGTCTCGCCGATGGCGGGCGTCAAGCGCGTCTTCGGGATGGAGGCCCTGTTCCAGTTCGTGAAGGGGCTGGCCAAGCTCGGCATGGTTGGGGTCGTGGCCGGCACCATCCTGTGGGGCGAGCGCGACCGGATGGAGGTGTTCGCGCGCCTCGACCCGAGCGCCGTCCTGGCCGCGATCCTGACCCTCGCCCTGAAGATGATGGCGGGCATGCTCGCGGTGTTCGTCGCCATCGCGCTCGGCGACGCCGTCTACCAGCGCTTCCGCTGGCGCCAGCGCCTGCGCATGTCGAAGGAAGAGATGAAGCAGGAGCACAAGGAGAGCGAGGGCAGCCCGGAGGTGAAGGGCCGCATGAAGCAGATCCGGGCCCAGCGCGTGAAGAAGCGCATGATGGCCGCCGTCCCCACCGCCACCGTCATCGTCACGAACCCGACCCACTACGCGGTCGCCCTGCGCTACGAGGCCGGCATGGCGGCCCCCGTCTGCGTGGCCAAGGGCGTCGACTCGCTGGCCCTCAAGATCCGCGCGGTGGCCCAGGACCACGACGTCCCGATCCTCGAGAACCCGCCCCTGGCCCGGGCGCTGCACGCCACCGTGGAGATCGACGCGGAGATCCCGGCGGAGCATTACCGCGCGGTGGCCGAAGTCATCGGCTACGTCATGCGCCTGCGCCGGCGGGCCGCGTGAGGATTGGCGCTTGCGCTCGCCACGCTTTATGCACCCTCTTTCGCGAGATTTCTCGGCGACATACGCCGGTTTGCCCTTGCTGCGTGCGAAACCGAGGGGCTAACCGGATGAGCTTCAGGGATGGGTCGGCGGCGGATGGTTGAGTTCAGCGGACACGGTAAGCCCGCGTCGAACGCGATCGATCGTTCCGAGCGGCCCGGGCGCGTCGGGCTGCTCCTCGTGCTGGCGGGCCTGCTCGTCGGTGCCGCCGTGGGCCTGTCCTTCGTCGCGAGCGAGCAGGCCCAGCCGCTGATCCTCGGGCTGCTGGCGCTCCTCGCCATGGCGGGCGTGTTCTGCCTCTTCGCTCTCGCCATCGGGGCGATCCAGCTCGCCGGCCAGACCACCCGGGACGACATCACCAAGGCGATCGTCGACGCCGCGCCCGAGGGCGCGATCGTGGTGGAGGAGGGCGGGCGCCTGATCTACGCCAACGAATCGTACCTGCGCATTGCCGGCGGCGAGACCTTCGCCAGCCTGCGCCCGGTGGAGCGGGTGTTCGTCGGCTCGCCGGAGGTCTCCGAGGCGGTCTACCGCCTCGCCCAGGCCTCCCGCGACGGCCTCGGGCATGCCGAGGAGATCCGGATGGCCCCGCCTCCGGGCAGCGCGGCCGAGCGGGCCTTCGCCTGGTTCCGCATCAGCGTGCGCCCGATCGAGCGGCCCCGTCGCCCGGCGACCCTGTGGACGGTGAGCGACATCACCCACGAGCGCGAGCGCCAGGAGAACGTCTTCCAGGAACTCCAGCACGCGATCGACTATCTCGACCACGCCCCCGCCGGCTTCCTCTCGATCGATCCGACCGGCGCGATCGTCTACATGAACGCGACCCTCGCGGCCTGGCTCGGCTACGACCTCGCGACGGTCGGCTCCGGCGGCCTGCGCCTGCCCGAGATCGCCCCCGGCGCCGACGTCCTGACCGCCTCGGAGGGCCTGCCGGGCGAGGTCCGGACCGACCGGTTCGACCTCGACCTGCGCCGCCGCAACGGACATCCGCTGCCCGCGCGCCTGTACCATCGGGTCGCCTTCGGCCAGGACGGACGGCCCGGCCCGTCGCGCACCTTCGTGCTCAACCGCTCGGCGGGTGCCGAGAGCGACGAGCCGCAGCGGGTCGCCGAGGTGCGGCTCGCGCGCTTCCTGAACAACAGCCCCATCGCCATCGCGACCCTCGACCAGAGCGGTCACATCGCCCGCGCCAACGCCTCCTTCGCACGGCTGTTCGGTGGGCTTCCGCGCCAGGCCCTGCCCGATGGGCGCAACGACCTCCAGGGCGAGCCCACCATGTGGGATGCCATCGCCGAGCGCGATCGCGCCGGCCTCGAGGCGGCCCTGGGCAAGGCCGCGGCCGGTCTCGTCGAGGTGCAGCCCATCGAGATCGCGCTCTCGGGCCCCGGCAACCGGTCGGCCCGCGTCTGGCTGAGCCCGGCGGGCGGCGAGCCGGCGGGCGGCGGCCGGGACGAAGCCGAGCAGAGCGACCGCGAGCGGGTCATCCTCTATGCCCTCGACACCACCGCCCAACGCCAGCTCGAGCAGCAGGTGGCCCAGGCGCAGAAGATGGACACGGTCGGCCAGCTCGCCGGCGGCATCGCCCACGACTTCAACAACGTCCTCCAGGCGATCATCGGCTATTCGGACCTGCTCCTGGCCAGCCATCGGCCGACCGACCCGGCCTTCCAGGACATCATGCAGATCAAGCAGAACGCGAACCGGGCCGCGAGCCTGGTGCGCCAGTTGCTCGCCTTCTCGCGGCGTCAGACCCTGCGCCCGGAGGTGATGAACGTCGGCGAGGCCCTTTCGGACCTCACGCTCCTGCTCAAGCGCCTGCTCGGCGAGCGGGTCGACCTCGACCTGAAGCATGGGCGCGACATCTGGCCGATCAAGGCCGACGTGAACCAGTTCGAGCAGGTGATCGTGAACCTCGCGGTGAACGCGCGCGACGCGATGCCGGAGGGCGGCCGCCTGCTGATCCGCACCGCCAACGTCGTCGACGAGGCCGTTCCGAGCGAGACCCGCGTCGGCATGCCGGTGGGCGACCACGTGCTGATCGAGGTCCTGGACACCGGGCAGGGTATTCCGCCCGACGTCATGGAAAAGATCTTCGAGCCGTTCTTCACCACCAAGGAGATCGGCAAGGGCACGGGCCTCGGCCTCTCGACGGTGTTCGGCATCGTCAAGCAGAGCGGCGGCACCATCGACGTGCGCTCCACGGTGGGGGAGGGCACCGCCTTCCGGATCTACTTCCCGCGCCACGAACCCGCCGCCGAGCCCGCGCCCGAGCCGGAGCTCGCGCTGGCCCCCCCGACGGAGCAGAGCACCGCTGCGATCGCGGCCACCCGGCTCAAGGGCGGGCCGGACCGGCCACGCCCAGACGGCGAGAAGCCCGCGCCCCGCAAGCCGGCGCCGGACCATACCGGCCAGGGCGTGATCCTGCTGGTGGAGGACGAGGACCCCGTGCGCGCCGTGAACAGCCGCGCCCTGTCGGCCCGCGGCTACACCGTGCTCGAGGCCGCCTCGGGCCTCGATGCCCTGCGGATCATCGCCGAGACCACCGAGACCATCGATCTCGTCGTCTCCGACGTGGTGATGCCCGAGATGGACGGGCCGACCCTGCTGCGCGAACTGCGCAAGCAATCCCCCGACCTCAAGGTGATCTTCGTGTCGGGCTACGCCGAGGATGCCTTCCGCAAGAACCTCCCCGACGGCGAGGATTTCAACTTCTTGCCCAAGCCCTTCAGCCTGAAGCAGCTCGTGGAGACGGTGAAGGAGACCATCGCCCGCTAGGGTTTGTCATCGCCCGAGCCGGTCGAGGGCGGCTGCGCGGCAGAGGACGCCCATGTCCCGGATGTCCTCGCGGACGGCGTGGCTCGTGAAGCCGAGGTCGCCCACCACCCACCGGGGCACGCCCGGCGGCTGGTCGAGCAAGGGAACGGCGTGGGGTCGTTCATGGTCCTGACCGGGGTCCGACCGGACGGCGATGGCGCGCCCTCGGCCATCGGCGATCACGCAGGCCCTGGTGCCATAGCCGCCCCATGAGCGGCCCAGCGCTTCCTCAGCGTCTCGCTCGGCCGCAGCCAGAGGATCGCCGGGAGGGTGCGGCGTCGATCCTGCGGTGGTGTCTTGGCGCTCGGCCGGCAGGCCTCGACCAAGGGCTCCCGTTCGGCCCCTCGCGCCCCACTCGGCATCGACCCGCCCGACGCCGGGAGGGGAAAACGCGAGCGCGAGCAATCCGTTCAGGTGCCGACAGGCCCTCGCCGTGCTCGTCGTTCCACGAATATGCTATACTGGCATAAAACAGAGTACAGAGGCGATCAAGATTTCGAAAGCAGACCGCTGCTTTCCTTTCAAGCGTTATTGGCGATCAGATGAATTGCCTCTGATGCGGTTTTTCAATGGTCTTATGTCTGGCCGGCGAGGTGAGCGGAGAACAGCGTGGAGGCCGTCTTCGAGGCGGCCTGCATCATGGCATCCTGCGTGTATTTGATTTCACCGCCATACATGTCCAACATCTGCTTCAGGCGAGCGTCGGCTAACGACGTTCCGTGTCCGTCGTTGGCAAGGTCACTTGGCAGCTGGACCTCATTTGGAGTCGAAATAAGACCGCTCTTATACACAGTCGCAAGGACACGGCCGTTTTTTTCCAGAGTCGCATATTGGTTCGACGGATCATTGTCCGCCACGACGTTCCCAGGAGCCGGGGGTGGTGGCGGGTTCAACTCCGCCTCGCGTTCCTTGCGTCGACTTTCCGACATCTTGGTGATTGCCGGAGCCATCTCTGCGAGGTTGTAGATCTGTCCAAGGCTTGGATTGACGCTGGAAATCATGACCTTACGCCTGAGAGGATCGATCAGGGCAAGCAATCCGTGACGATGTCGGTACATGGACCTCCAAAGAAGGTGCCGTGTCCGCCACTTGATCCTCAGCGCCGCGGGTGCGTCATGTCGCGTGCATCGATGGCGACTGAGGAGTTCGTAAACAGCGCGGCGCAAGCACCAAGCGCGTCGAATCCGTCTCAGGTTCGACTTGTGGACGATAGATTGTATTATAAAATGTTGAAACCTGTTAGTGTACCAACCATCGTGTCACGAGGCGTAGGCGCGCGCATCGGGACGAAGGGTCCCGGGGGCGACGATTCCCGCGCCGCGACAGGAAATCTTCGCCCCGGCACCTTGCCCGATGAGAACAAAACAGGTACACAATCGGCAACCGGGGCGCATTGAGCCTTGCACCTCCCCCATGCATAAGGATGCCGACGAATGGCCCAGCCCGCGCTGAAAGTTGTGGATTCCCCGATGGTGGACAAGGACAAGGCGAAGGCGATCGACGCCGCGCTGTCGCAGATCGAGCGGGCCTTCGGCAAGGGCTCGATCATGCGCCTGGGCAAGAACGACAAGGTCGCGGAGGTCGAGGTGATCTCCACCGGCTCGTTGGGCCTCGACATCGCCCTCGGCGTGGGTGGCCTGCCCCGCGGCCGCGTCATCGAGATCTACGGCCCGGAATCCTCGGGCAAGACCACGCTCGCCCTGCACACCATCGCGGAGGCCCAGAAGAAGGGCGGCGTCTGCGCCTTCGTGGACGCCGAGCACGCCCTCGACCCGGTCTACGCCCGCAAGCTCGGCGTGCAGCTCGACGACCTCCTGATCTCGCAGCCCGACACCGGCGAGCAGGCCCTGGAGATCACCGACACCCTGGTGCGCTCGGGGGCCATCGACGTGCTGGTGGTCGACTCGGTGGCGGCCCTGACGCCGCGCGCCGAGATCGAGGGCGAGATGGGCGATTCGCAGCCCGGCCTTCAGGCGCGCCTGATGAGCCAGGCCCTGCGCAAGCTCACCGGCTCGATCTCGCGCTCGAAGTGCATGGTCATCTTCATCAACCAGATCCGCATGAAGATCGGCGTGATGTACGGCAGCCCCGAGACCACCACGGGCGGCAACGCCCTGAAGTTCTACGCCTCCGTGCGCCTCGACATCCGCCGCGTCTCGACCCTGAAGGATCGTGACGAGGCCATCGGCAACCAGGTCCGCGTCAAGGTCGTGAAGAACAAGGTCGCGCCGCCCTTCAAGCAGGTCGAGTTCGACATCATGTTCGGCGAAGGCGTCTCCAAGGTCGGCGAGCTCATCGACCTCGGCGTCAAGGCCGGCATCGTCGAGAAGTCCGGCGCCTGGTTCTCCTATGCCAGCCAGCGCCTCGGCCAGGGCCGCGAGAACTCGAAGGGCTTCCTGCGCGACAACCCGGAGATCGCCGGCAAGATCGAGACCTCGATCCGCCAGAATTCCGGGCTCGTCGCCGAGAAGATCCTCGAGAACGCCAAGCCGACCGAGGACGAGCTCGACGAGGGGGAGGCCTGAGGGCCTTCCGCGCTCCCGGAACAGGATGGCGCGGCTCTCAAAGCCAGAAAAAAGGCCGCCGGGCACGATGCCCGGCGGCCTTTCTCGTTCCTGAATCCGCCGGTCAGCCCGGAGGGAGAACGTCGACCTGGATCGCCGCGTAGTAGGCGGCCAGCTCGGCGATCTCGATGTCGCTGAGAGGCTTGGCCACGACGTTCATGATCTCGTTGCGCCGCGTGCCGTCCCGATATTCCTTGAGCGCCTTTACGAGGTACGGTTCGACCTGACCCGACAGGTTCGGAGCCTCGGGGAGCTTCGAGACCCCGTCGAGGCCGTGGCAGGTCTGGCAGGCCACCGCCGCCTTGCGGCCGGCCTTCGCGTCCCCCGCCCACGCCCCGTGACCGAGGAGCAGGATCGGGAGGACGCCCAGCAAAGCCGCCCGGACGGGCCCCGCGGTTCCGGAGACGGACCGCACGCTACTTGCCCTCGTAGGAGATGCGGTAGATCGCGCCCGCCGTGTCGTCGGCCACGAGGAGCGAGCCGTCGAGGAGCACCGCCACGTCGGTCGGGCGACCGAGATACTCGCCGTCCTGCGTCAGCCAGCCCTCCGCGAAGGGCTTCGGCGCGCCGGCCTTGCCCTCCTTGTCGATGGGCACGAACATGATCCGCGCCCCGAGGGGCTGGGTGCGATTCCAGGAGCCGTGCTCGGCGGTGAAGATGCCGCCCTTGTAGGAATCCGGGAACTGACGGCCGTTGTAGAAGGTCATGCCGAGATCCGCCGCATGGGGCGGCAGTTCCGCCTGCGGGAACACCACGTCCTTCGGCGGCGTCTCGTCCTTGTACTCGACGGTGCGGACCTGTCCGCCGCCGAACCACGGGAAGCCGAAATTCTCACCGGCCTTGGCGATGCGGTTCAGCTCGCCGGGCGGGATGTCGTCGCCCATGCCGTCGACCTGGTTGTCGGTGAACCACAGGGCCTTGTCGGCGGGGTTGAAGTCCATGCCCACCGAGTTGCGGATACCGGTGGCGTAAACCTCGCGGTTCTTGCCGTCGGCGTCCATGCGGATGATGCCGCCGATGCCGGTCTTGGCATAGAGGTCGCGCTTGGCGGCCGGGGGCACGTTGTAGGGCTGGCCGAGGGAGATGTAGGTCTTTCCGTCGGGCCCGACCCGGCACATCCGGGCGGTGTGGTTGTAGCTCTCCTCGGCGGCCGGAATCAGGTCGCCCTGCTTCACCAGCACGCCGGCGGCGACGTCGGGGCTCTCGTAGAAGAATTCCGCCGCCGGGAAGGACAGGACCCGGTTCTGCTCGACGATGGTCAGGACGCCGTCCTTGGAGAAGCAGACGCCGTTGGGGATCTTGAAATCGAGGCCGGGCGCGAAGGCGCGGACCTCGTCGGCGACGCGGTCCTTGTCCCGGTCGGTGACCGTGTAGACCTTGCTCTTGCGCGTTCCGACGAACAGCACGCCGGCATTGGGCCCGACCGCGATCGAGCGGGCATCGGGCACCACGGCGTAGAGGTCGATCTTGAAGCCGTCGGGGAGCTTGATCTTGGCGAGCGTCCTGCGCAGGGCGTCGGCGCGTCGGCCGGTCTGCGGGATCTCCGGCGCCTCCGCGGTGCCGGTGCCCTGCATCCCCGTGAGCTTTTCGAGGGCGTCGGCCTTCGCCTTGGTCTCGGCGGGCGCGGCGCCCTGCGCGCGGGCGCCGGCGGTGAACGCCAGCGCGGCGCAACCGGCCAGCAGCGTTGCGGTGAGGACCGATCGCATGGATGTCTCCCGAAGTCCGCCCGCATGGTTGGGGCGGTTGAGCCCCGACGATATGCGCCTGCCGGGCGCGCCGGCAAGGGGCGGGCAGGCGGGGGGCGGGCAGGCGGGGGGCGGGCAGACGGGCGACGGCGCGACCACGCCTCAGGGCGTGTAGGGCAGCAGCTTGATGAACAGGCCCCACAGCACGAACAGGATGCCGACGATCGAGACCAGCCAGACCAGGGAGCGGACCTTCGGGATGCCGAAGCCGTAGACGGGCAGGTAGACCAGCCGGGCGAAGAAGTAGAGGTAGGCGCCGAGGACGACCGCCGTGTTGTGGCGGCCCGTCGCCACGCAGGCGAGGACGAGAGCGGCGAAGATCGGGAAGGTCTCGAGGAAGTTCTTCGACGCCTTCTCCAGCCGGCTCGCGGCGCCCGTCACCTCGGGCGTCGGCCCCTCGCGATTGCCGGACGCCCAGCCGAAGCCGCCCCGCTGCTGCACGCCGCTCGCGGAGGCGGCGACGATGTGGACCAGACCGAGCAGGCAGGACCAGGCGAGGAGGCGTATTTCGACCGGCATGGGGGCGATGTCCCTGAGAAGAGGTGCGGGGTGTTCCTAGCTCGGCCCTGGGCAAAAGCGAAACCCGGTCGTGACTTGCGCCGGAACGCTCCTTATGAGTGCGCCTGCGCGGCGGAGCCCCTGGATACGGGATGTTCGGCGCGCAGCATGCGGCGCGCCGGAGCGTTCCGGGGCGCCCGTATGCCGGCGGCACCCTACGACAGAGTTGTGATGCGATGAGCGGCGTCAACGAGATCCGGTCGACCTTCCTCGACTACTTCGCGAAAGAGGGCCACGAAGTGGTGCCGTCCTCCTCGCTGGTGCCGCGCAACGACCCGACGCTGATGTTCACCAATGCCGGCATGGTGCAGTTTAAGAACGTCTTCACCGGCGTCGAGAAGCGCGCCTACGACCGCGCCACCACGGCGCAGAAATGCGTCCGCGCCGGTGGCAAGCACAACGACCTCGACAACGTCGGCTACACCGCCCGGCACCACACCTTCTTCGAGATGCTCGGCAACTTCTCCTTCGGCGACTACTTCAAGCCGCGGGCGATCGAGCTGGCCTGGAACCTGATCACCAAGGAGTTCGGCCTGTCCAAGGACCGGCTGCTGGTGACGGTCTATGCCGACGACGACGAGGCCGCCGGTCTCTGGCGCAAGATCGCGGGGTTCTCGGACGACCGCATCATCCGCATCGGCACCTCCGACAATTTCTGGCAGATGGGCGATACCGGCCCCTGCGGCCCGTGCTCCGAGATCTTCATCGACCAGGGGCCGACGCTCCAGGGGGGGCCGCCCGGCTCCCCCGACGAGGACGGCGACCGCTTCCTCGAGTTCTGGAACCTCGTGTTCATGCAGTACGAGCAGGTCGAGCCGGGCAACCGCCTCGCCCTGCCGCGCCCCTCCATCGACACCGGCATGGGCCTCGAGCGCATGGCCGCGATCCTCCAGGGGGTGACGAGCAACTACGAGACCGACCTCTTCCGCGCCCTCATCGACGCCGTGAGCCACGCGGTCGGTCGCCCGCCCGAGCCCGGCACGCAGGCCTCCTACCGGGTCATCGCCGACCACCTGCGCGCCGCGTCCTTCCTCGTGGCCGACGGCGTGCTGCCCGGCAACGAGGGCCGCGGCTACGTCCTGCGCCGGATCATGCGCCGCGCCATGCGGCATGCCGAACTCCTCGGCTCGCGCGAGCCGATGATGTACCGCCTCGTGCCGACGCTGCTGCGCGAGATGGGCCAGGCCTATCCCGAACTCACCCGCGCGGAGGGCCTCATCGGCGAGACCCTGCGGCTGGAGGAGACCCGCTTCCGCCGCACCCTGGAGCGCGGCCTCGCGATCCTCGACGCCGAGAGCCGCGACCTGCGCTCCGGCCAGAACCTCTCGGGCGAGACGGCCTTCACCCTCTACGACACCTACGGCTTCCCCCTCGACCTGACGCAGGACGCCCTGAAGGCGCGCGGCATCGGCGTCGACACGGACGCCTTCGGCCAGGCCATGGAGCGCCAGCGCAAGGCCGCCCGCGCCGCCTGGACGGGCTCGGGCGAGGCCGCCACCGAGACGGTCTGGTACGGCCTGAAGGAGCGCGTCGGCGCCACCGAGTTCCTCGGCTACGAGACCGAGAGCGCCGAGGGCATCGTCACCGCCCTGCTGCGCGACGGCGCCGAGACCGGGAGCCTGACGGCGGGCGAGATCGGCCTCGTCCTCGTGAACCAGACGCCGTTCTACGGCGAGTCCGGCGGCCAGGTCGGCGACACCGGCACCCTGTCGGCGGCCGGCCTGAAGGCGCGGGTCACCGCCACCGAGAAGAAGCTCGGCGATCTCTTCGTCCACCACGTCACGGTGGATGCGGGCACGCTGTCGCTCAACCAGGCCGTCGAACTCGCCGTCGACCACGGCCGCCGCGCCGCGATCCGCGCCAACCACTCGGCGACGCACCTGCTGCACGAGGCCCTGCGCCAGGTGCTCGGCGACCACGTCGCCCAGAAGGGCTCCCTGGTCTCCCCCGACCGCCTGCGCTTCGACTTCAGCCACCCGAAGCCCATGGACGAGGCCGAGATCCGGGCCGTCGAGGACATCGCCAACGCCGTGCTCCTGCAGAACACGCCGGTGGTCACCAAGCTGATGGCCGTGGACGAGGCCATCGAATCCGGCGCCCGTGCGCTGTTCGGCGAGAAGTACGGCGACGAGGTTCGCGTGGTCTCCATGGGCGCCCCGATCGCGGGCGAGGGCGGACGCAGCAAGGCGTTCTCGGTGGAGCTCTGCGGCGGCACCCATGCGGCGCGCACCGGCGAGATCGGCCAGGTCTCGGTGGTGGGCGAGAGCGCCGTCGGCGCCGGTGTCCGCCGCATCGAGGCCCTGACCGCGGATGCCGCGCGGCGCCACCGCGCCGAGGAGAGCCGGACGCTGGCGCAGATCGCCGGGCTGCTGAAAGCCGCCACGGCCGACGTGCCGGATCGCCTCGCGGCCCTGATCGAGGATCGCCGGCGCCTGGAGCGCGACCTCACCGACGCGCGCAAGAAGATCGCCATGGGGGGCGCGGGCGCGGGCGGCGACGACGGCATCGCCGAGATCGGCGGCGTGAAGGTCATGGCGCGGGTGGTCGAGGGCGTGGAGATGCGCGACCTCAAGAGCCTCGCCGACGAGGGCAAGACCCGCCTGGGCTCCGGCATCGTCGCCATCGTGGGCGTCGCCCCCGACGGCAAGGCCGGCCTCGTCGTCGGCGTCACCCCGGATCTCACCGAGCGCTACGACGCCGTGGCCCTGGTCCGGGCCGGCGCGGGCCATCTCGGCGGCAAGGGCGGCGGCGGGCGCCGCGACATGGCCCAGGCCGGTGGTCCCGAGGGCGCGGGGGCCCAGGCCGCCATCGACGCCATCCGCGCCGCCCTCACGGCCTGACACGCCCGCGCCCGCCCCTCCGCTTCGTCCGGGGGGCGGCGCGTGCTCAGTTCACGCGCTTCCAGGTCTGGCTCTTGCAGAACACGCTCATCACGCAGCCCGAGACCTCGACGATGTCCGCCCCCTTCAGCGTCAGGGTGCCGGCGTAGGTCTTGCCGTCGTTGGGATTGTAGAGCGTGCCCTCGTAGCCGTTCGCGCCGGCGGTGCGGGTGTCCATGATCTGCACGCCGACGAGGCTGCGAGTGCGCAGGGACGGGTCGGGGTTCTTCGCGTCGAGGCCAGGACCCGCGACGCTCGCCAGCGTCCCGCAATAGCCGTTGCCGCAGCGGCTGATCCGCACCTTCGAGGCGCCGGTCTCCGTCAGCCACAGCCCCGTGGCGTCCCGTCCCTGCTGGGCCGAGACCGCGCCGCTCAGCAGAAGCGCGACCGCCCCTGCGCAGCCTGCGCTCCGCAACACCCGTCCCGTGATCGCCATGTCGGAAATCCTCGCCCTGCGCGTTCGTCGGGCGGGGGCATAGCGTGCGTCTATTCCGCTGGCCAGACCTTCGGTCGGCCGTGACGGCGGGGCGGCCTCAGGCGCGGGCCAGGACGGCGCCGGTATAGGTCTCGCCGACCTCGCAGAGCGGCAGGCCGTCCGCCCGCAGCAGGAGCGCCTCGATCGCGAAGAGCGGGTCGGCAGGCCCGGCGGTGTCCGGACGGTCCCCCGCGGGCAGGAGGCGCAGGGACAGGGTCCGGCGGGTGGGCGACAGGTCGTGCACGACGCGGCCGAAGGGCACCGTGCTGGTCTCCAGCAACCGGTTCATCGCGGGCGTGAGGCGCGACGGGACGTACCAGTTCTCCGCCTCCGACAGGACGAGCGCGCCGCAGGTCAGGCGGACCCGGCGGTAGCGCACCGGCACCGTGCGCGGCAGGGCGAGGCGCTCCCGCTGCACCGGGCTGGCCGGCCGCTCCGGCGCCGGGACCGCATGGGCGACCAGGCCGGGGGACTGGGCGAGCCCTCGGGCGCGGCACCAGTCCTCCAGAACCGCCGTGGCACTCGGGCCGGCGCGCAGCCGGTCACACAGGTCCTTCAGGAGGGTGGCCGCAGCAGGGATCGTGACCGGGTCGCCGGGGAGGGACGTCGCCATGAACACCGAACCACGTCCCATTCACCTGCACCGCGCGTCGTCGTGGCCGCCGAACGTGCTCACACCGCACCGCCATACGCAGCACGTGAGAAAAGGTCTACGTCGATGTCGGGACGGGGGGAGGGGAAGTTTGGTGGAGCCTAACGGGATCGAACCGATGACCTCTTCCATGCCATGGAAGCGCTCTCCCAGCTGAGCTAAGGCCCCACTCTCGACACCCGGGGTTCTGGATCACCCGGGTGGGTCGTCCGCAGCGGAGAGGCCTGAGCCGCACCGGCGATGGCGGTGACATACTGGGATCGGGCCGCCGCCTCAACCCCTATTTCGTGGTCCGGGCGATTTCCTGCGGGCGACGTCCAGAGGGATCGCGCGCCGTTCGCAGCGCGGAGGCCAAACGCCGAAAACCGCACGACGCGGATGCATCGGGCGGGGCCAGGGGCTGGGTATGTCGTGGTCTGAATAGAGAGTTGGTGGAGCCTAACGGGATCGAACCGATGACCTCTTCCATGCCATGGAAGCGCTCTCCCAGCTGAGCTAAGGCCCCACTCTCAACACCCCGGCCTCTGGAAGGCCCGGGGTGGTCGTCGTCGGCGGGCGTGCCGCCCACCGCCGATAGCGGTGATGTACTGGGGCTTGTCCGCGGCCTCAACCCCCTTTGTGCCCCGCCGGCAAACTTTTTTGCCGGCGGTTGGGCGGAGGGCGCGGGCGAGCGTCAGCTCTCCTCGTCGTTCTCGATGTCGCCGTCGATCAGGTCGGCCACGTCGTCGTCGCCGGCGTCCTCTTCCTCGAGGAAGGTGTCGTCCGTATCGTCGTTGCTGTCGCCGTCGACGTCCTCGGTCGTCGTATCCGCCTCGTCCTCGGCCGCCTCGACCTCGTCGAGGGACACGATCTCCGGACCGCCCTTCTCGGCATCCGTATCCTCGTCGTCATCGGCCGGGGCGGCGTTGGCCCGCGCCGCGAGGGCCGGGGCGGCACGGCCGGAGGCTGCCGCGACCTGATAGATCGTTCCGCATTTCGGGCAGGTCGGAGGGTCGTTGTCGAGGTCGTAGAACTTGGCGCCGCAGCTCATGCATTGACGCTTCAAGCCGAGTTCCGGTCTGGCCACGGGCGAACCTCTAGTACGTGCGATCTTTTGGGAGAGGCGCCCCGTTAGTCGCGTGGGACGCTCCTGTCAAATTCTCTTGCGGTTGACGTACGTTCCACGTCCGTCTTCGGCCGTCCACGGGCGTTTTCCGGGCCAAGCGGCCCGGGATGCGCGCCATCGGATGACGGCGGCGGCGACGCATGTTAACCGGCCCCATGATCGGCGCGCCTGCAGAAGCCCGCAGGCGCCCCTGCGCCCAGCCGAAAAGTCGACGCCCGTGTCCCATGATTCCCAGCCGCACCCCCTGACCGCCCATGCGGGCCTGCCCCTCCAGGGCAGCCTGCGGCCTCCGGGGGACAAGTCCATCTCGCACCGCGCGATGATTCTCGGATTGCTCAGCATCGGCGAGACCAATGTCGAGGGCCTTCTCGAGGGCGACGACGTCCTGCGCACCGCGGCGGCCGCCAAGGCCCTCGGGGCCGACGTGGAGCGGGTGGGCGAAGGACGCTGGCGCTTGCGCGGCGTCGGGATCGGCGGCCTGAGCGATCCCGAGGACGTGCTCGATTTCGGCAATGCCGGGACCGGCTCGCGCCTGATGATGGGCGTCGTGGGCGGCCAGCCCGTCACCGCGACCTTCGACGGCGATGCCTCCCTGCGCAAGCGGCCCATGCGCCGCATCCTGGATCCGCTTGTGCGGATGGGAACCGAGGTGGTTCGCGAGGAGGAGGGCGGCCGCGTGCCCCTGACCCTGCGCGGCCCCCGCGAGGCGATCCCGATCACCTACGAGACGCCCGTGGCCTCGGCGCAGATCAAGTCGGCCGTGCTGCTGGCCGCCCTGAACGCCCCCGGGACCACGACGGTGATCGAGGCGGCGGCCACCCGCGATCACACCGAGCGGATGCTGCGCCTGTTCGGCGCCGAGGTCACGGTGACGCCCCACGGCCCCGACGGACACGGGCGGACGATCGCGCTCACCGGGCAGCCCATGCTCCGGGGTACCAAGGTGGTCGTCCCCGCCGATCCCTCGTCGGCGGCCTTCCCCCTGGTGGCGGCCCTCATCGTGCCCGGCTCCGAGGTGACGCTGGAAGGCGTCATGATGAACCCCCTGCGGATCGGGCTCATCACCACCCTGATCGAGATGGGCGCCGACATCGAGCGCCTGCGCGAGCGGGAGGAGGGCGGCGAGACCGTCGCCGACCTGCGCGTGCGGGCGAGCCGCCTCAGGGGCGTCGACGTGCCCCCGGAGCGCGCCCCAGCCATGATCGACGAGTACCCGGTGCTCGCCGTCGCGGCCGCCTTCGCGGAGGGCACCACGCGGATGCGCGGCCTGCACGAGCTGCGCGTGAAGGAATCCGACCGCCTCGCGGCGGTGGCGGACGGACTCAGCGCCAACGGCGTCGCCTATCTCGTCGAAGGTGACGATCTCGTCGTCCACGGCACCGGCGAGCCGGCCCGGGGGGGTGGCACCGTGGCGACCCATCTCGATCACCGCATCGCCATGGCGTTCCTGGTGATGGGCCTCGCCACCCGGGAGCCGGTCACGGTGGATGACGGCGCGATGATCGCCACGAGCTTCCCGAGCTTCCTGCCGACGATGCAGGGCCTCGGCGGCCGGATCGAAGGGTGAGCGCGATGCCGATGGTGATCGCGATCGACGGCCCCGCCGCCTCGGGCAAGGGCACCCTCGCCAAGCGGCTGGCCGCCCATTACGGCCTGCCGCATCTCGATACCGGCCTGCTCTACCGGGCCGTCGCCCTGACGGTGATCGATTCCGGCCACAGCCTCGACGATCATCAGGCCGCGGCGCGGGCCGCCTCCAGCCTGATCGCGGACCGGCTCGCCGATCCTCGCCTGCGCGAGCGCGCCATGGGCGAGGCGGCCTCCCGCATCTCGGCGGTCCCCGCCGTGCGGGCCGCCCTCCTGGCCTGGCAACAGCGCTTTGCCGGCGATGCCAGCGGCGCCGTGCTGGACGGACGCGATATCGGGACCGTGGTCTGCCCCAACGCCCAGGTGAAGCTCTTCATCACGGCCGCGCCCGAGGAGCGCGCCCGGCGCCGCCACCTCGAATTGCTGCGGCGCGGGGAATCCGCGAGCCTGGGCGCCATTCTCGACGATATCGTCGCCCGCGACGCACGGGACGCGCAGCGTTCCACGGCGCCGCTGAAGGCGGCGACCGACGCCGTCCTCCTCGATACCACCGCGCTCGATCCCGACGAGGCCTTCGCGGCCGCCCGGGCCATCGTCGATCGCGCGCGCCCGCACTAGGGCGGTCCGGGTCGCGGATCGGCGGCGACGGCACCGATCCGAAGACGCATTCCGCGCCGGAGGGTGTCCGGCGCGGGGGGCCTGGATCAGGCGCGCTGATCGATCGGGGTGTATTCCCGCTTGTCGGGACCGATGTAGAGCTGCCGCGGCCGGCCGATCTTCTGCGAGGGATCCTCGATCATCTCGGCCCACTGGGCGATCCAGCCGGTGGTGCGGGCCAGGGCGAACAGCACCGTGAACATCGAGGTCGGGAAGCCCATCGCCTTGAGGGTGATGCCCGAGTAGAAATCGATGTTCGGATAGAGCTTCTTCTCGATGAAGTAGTCGTCCTTCAGGGCAATCTGCTCCAGCTGCACGGCGACTTCGAGCAGCGGATCGTCCTTGATCCCGAGCTGACCCAGCACCTCGTGGGTGGTCTTCTGCATGATGCGCGCGCGCGGATCGTAGTTCTTGTAGACGCGGTGGCCGAAGCCCATCAGGCGGAAGGGATCGTTCTTGTCCTTGGCCTTGGCCACGTACTTGGCCACGTTCTCCGGATGCCCGATCTCCTCGAGCATCTTCAGGGCTGCCTCGTTGGCGCCCCCGTGGGCGGGTCCCCACAGGCAGGCGATGCCGGCCGCGATGCAGGCGAAGGGATTGGCCCCCGAGGAGCCCGCGAGACGCACGGTCGAGGTCGAGGCGTTCTGCTCGTGATCGGCGTGGAGGATGAAGATCCGGTCGAGCGCGCGCGCGAAGATCGGATTGACCTTGAACTCCTCGCACGGAACCGCGAAGCACATCCGCAGGAAGTTCGAGGTGTAGTCGAGATCGTTCTTCGGATAAACGAAGGGCTGTCCGATCGAATATTTGTAGGCCATCGCCGCCAGGGTGGGCATCTTGGCGATCATCCGCATCGACGCGACCATGCGCTGCTGGTCGTCCGAGATGTCGGTGGAGTCGTGATAGAAGGCCGAGAGGGCACCGACGCAGGCGACCATGATCGCCATCGGGTGCGCGTCGCGGCGGAACCCCTGGAAGAAGCGGTTCATCTGGTCATGCACCATGGTGTGGCGCGTGATCCGGTAGTCGAAATCCGCCTTCTGGGCCGGGGTCGGCAGCTCGCCGAACAGCATGAGGTAGCAGGTTTCGAGGAAGTCGCCGTGCTCGGCGATCTGTTCGATGGGATAGCCACGATAGAGGAGAATGCCCGCATCGCCGTCGATGTAGGTGATCTTCGACTCGCAGGAGGCGGTGGAGGTGAAGCCGGGATCGAAGGTGAACTTGCCCGTCTTCGCGTAGAGCTTGCCGATATCGATCACGTCCGGCCCGATGGTGCCGGTCTTGATCGGAAGTTCGACGTGGTTGTCGCCCACGGTGATCGTGCTGGAGGCGCTCATGGAGACCTGGACCCTTTCGTGGCAACGGGGCGGCGTCGGCCCGCGTGGCGATGCAATCGACCACCCGGGTCCGGGGTGCAAATGCGGCGCATGCTGCACTTGCTCACACGAGCATGGGGGTAGCGGATCGGCGGACCGTCATCAACCGACGGCCCGGCTCACCTCGACGTCGAAGCGAAATCCGGGCCGATTTGTCATTCTTCCACTCGGAGCACTCGGACGAACCGGCATTTTGCTGCAGTGCGATGGTCAGCCGGTCTGGTCGCGGAGCCGACCGAGACACTCCTCCCGGCCGAGCACGGCCATGACGTCGAAGACCGGCGGCGAGGTGGCGCGGCCGGTGAGCGCCGCCCGGAGGGGCTGCGCGATCTGGCCGAGCTTCAGGCCGTTCGCCTCGGCAAACTGCCGGACCGCGCCCTCGGTGGCGGCGGCGGTCCAATCGGGCAACCCCTCGAGGGCCGGCAGGAGGGCGGCCAGGCGATTCCGGGCCTCGTCGCCGAGCAGCCCCTTCGCCTTCTCGTCGGGCACGAGGGGCCGGGCCGCGGTGAGGTAGTAGGCGCTGTCCAGGAGTTCGACGAGGGTCTTGGCCCGCTCCTTCAGGCCCGGCATCGCGGCAGTGAGCGTCTCCCGCAGAGCCGGACTCATGGGCACCGCGATCCCCCGTGCCGGGCCGAGCGCCGGCAGCACGTCGTCGATCGCCGCGACGAGGTCCGCATCGGCCGCGCCACGGATGTAGAGGCCGTTGAGGTTTTCCAGCTTGGCGAAGTCGAAGCGCGCGGGCGACCGCCCGATGGCCTTGAGGTCGAAGGCGGCGATCATCTCCTCGGTGGAGAAGACCTCCTGGTCACCGTGGCTCCAGCCCAGGCGCACGAGGTAGTTGCGCAGGGCGCTCGGCAGGTAGCCGAGGTCGCGGTAGGCATCGACGCCGAGGGCCCCGTGCCGCTTTGACAGCTTGGCGCCGTCCGCGCCGTGGATCAGCGGGATATGCGCCATGGCGGGCGCCTCCCAGCCGAGGGCATCGGAGATCTGGCGCTGGCGCGCCGCATTGGTCAGGTGGTCGTCGCCGCGGATGACCTGGGTGACGCCCATGTCGTGATCGTCCACCACGACGGCGAGCATGTAGGTCGGGTTGCCGTCCGAACGCAGCAGGACGAGGTCGTCGAGATCCTTGTTCTGCCAGACGACCCGGCCCTGCACGCCGTCCTCGACCACGGTCTCGCCGTCGGTCGGGGCGCGCAGGCGAATCACCGGCTTGACGCCGGCGGGCGCCTCGGACGGGTCGCGGTCGCGCCAGCGGCCGTCGTAGCGCAGGGGCCGCCCCTCTGCGCGGGCCGCCTCGCGCATCGCCGTCAGTTCGTCGGGCGTCGCGTAGCAGCGATAGGCGTGGCCGGAGGCCAGCAGGCCCTCGGCGGCTTCGCGGTGACGGGCGGCGCGGGCGTATTGGTAGATGACGTCCCCGTCCCAATCGAGCCCGAGCCAGCGCATGCCGTCCAGGATCGCGTCGATGGCGCCCTGCGTCGAGCGTTCGCGATCGGTGTCCTCGATGCGCAGCAGCATGCGGCCGCCGAAGCGGCGGGCATAGAGCCAGTTGAACAGGGCCGTGCGAGCCCCGCCGATGTGAAGGTAGCCCGTGGGCGAGGGCGCGAAACGCGTGACGACGGCTGACGACATCAATCTGGACTTGAATGGCTCGTGATTCGGGCGGGAAGCGGATCGACCGGCCCGGAACCGCGCGTGTAGCATGCGCGCGGGCACGCGTTAAGGAATCGTCCTGTCCCCAGGATCGCAGGGCGCATCGCCGGCTCCCGGTCACGGACGCACGCCCGGAGGTTTTCGCGATGGCGCAGGCGCGGGCGACGGCGGCGATGGGGCGCATCACGCGCCACCTCGCCGCGCGTCGCCCGGGCGCCGGGCCGATCCGCGACTGGTTCCGGGCGGGATGGACCCGCGAGATCGAGCAGCGCCGTCTCTTCGCCTGGCTCGCCGTCGCGTTCGGATGCGGCATCCTCGCGTTCTTCCTCGGTACGCAGGGGACGCCGTCGCTCCTGGCGCCGCTCGCGGCCGCCGCCCTGCTCGCCGCGACGACGCCCCTCCTCGTGGCGCGCCCGTTCGGCCTGGCCCTGGTGCTCGCCGCCGTCGCCGCCCTCCTGGGCTTCGCGGCGGCCGCCACGCGCGTCCGCTCGGTCGACGGGCCGATCCTCGCCCGCACCACGGTCGGTCCGCTGGTGGGCACCATCGAAGGGCTGGACGAGCGGGAGGACGGGGCGCGCCTGATCCTCCGCGTCGAGAGCTTCGGCACCCTCGGCGCCGAGGTCCGCCCGGTCCGGGTGCGGGTCTCCTACCGCAAGGCGAATACCCTGAAGCCGGGCGACCGCATCGCCGCGACCGCGCGCCTGCTTCCGCCGCCGGAAGCCGCCCGCCCCGGAGGCTACGATTTCGCCCGGGATGCCTTCTTCCGTGAGATCGGCGCGGTGGGCTCCCTCGTCGGCAAGGTCGACCTGCGACCGCCGGCCGAGAGCGCGGACTGGCAGATCCGCCTCGCGGCCGCCGTCGACGCGGCCCGCAACGCCCTGACGCGCCGCATCACCGACGCCAACGGCGGACAGGCCGGGGCGGTGGCGGCGGCCCTGGTGACGGGCAAGCGCGGCCTGATCAGCCCCGAGACCAACGACATCCTGCGCGCCGCCGGCATCTACCACGTCGTCTCGATCTCGGGCCTTCACATGGTCCTGGCGGCCGGCGTGGTGTTCTGGCTCGTGCGGGCGCTCCTGGCCCTCGTTCCGTTCGCGGCGCTGCACTGGCCGATCAAGAAGATCGCCGCTGCCGTCGCCATGGTGGGCGTGACGGCCTACTGCGTCTTCTCCGGCTGGGACATCGCCGCCGAGCGCTCGCTGATCATGACCCTCGTGATGCTCGGCGCGATCCTGGTCGATCGCCCGGCGCTCAGCATGCGAAACCTGGCCCTCGCCGCCCTGATCGCCCTGGCCCGCGAGCCGGACGGCCTCCTCGGCCCGAGCTTCCAGATGTCGTTCGCGGCGGTGGCCGGCCTGATCGCCTGCGCGCCGCTGATCGCCGGACGCGGGCGGCAGCGCGACGGTGCCGGCCTGCTCCCCCGGATCTTCGCCCTGGCGTCCGCGGCGGTCTTCGGCACCCTGGCCACGACGCTCGTGGCCCAGATCGCCACCGCGCCCTTCGCCACCTACCACTTCCAGACGGTGCAGCCCTTCGGGCTGGTGGGCAACGCGCTCACCCTGCCGCTGGTCTCCCTGGCGGTGATGCCGTCAGCGGTTCTGGGCATCCTCGCCTATCCGTTCGCGCTGGATCAGCCGGTCTGGTGGGCCATGGGCCTGGCGGTGCGGGGGATGCTGACCATCTCGACCTGGATCGCGGGCTTCGGCAACGCCGTCGTCGTGGTCCCGGCCTTCGGCACGGGGGCCCTCGGCCTCCTGGCCGCCGCCCTGATCGTCCTGACGCTCCCGGCCTCGTCGCTGCGCTGGCTCGGCCTCATTCCGGCAGCGATCGGCATCGCCTGTGCGGCTGCCCCGGATCGCTACGACATCTACGTCGATCGGGAGGGGGCGGGCGCCGCCATCCGCGAGCGCAACGGGCGGCTCGCCACCCTTGGCCGGCCGCCCCCCTTCGTGCTCGCGCAATGGCTCAAGGCCGATGGAGACGACCGACGGGTGCAGGACGTCACGAGGTTCGAGGGCGCGCGCTGCGATCGCCTGGGCTGTACCCTGACCACACCCGACGGCCGCGTGCTCGCCCTGACCACCGACAAGCGTGCCCTCGGAGAGGACTGCGCCAGGGCCGACATCCTGATCACCCGGCAATCCGCGCCCGGGGGCTGCGCCGCATCTATCGTCATCGACCGGAATTTCCTGGGATCCCACGGTGCGACCGCAATTCGCCTCACCCGCGATGGGCCGTCCCTCGCCACCGCGAAGCAATTCGGGGATGTCGTGCCCTGGCGTGCGACGCCTTTGCGCAAGCCGGTGGACCCGCCGGGAACGTCCTTGCCATCTTCGACACCGCCGGCGTCGGTCTTACCGGAAATCCCCGATCGCACCCGCGACCCGTCGGATCCGTCCGGCGATGAACCGGACGGGGACCCCCTTCAGTAGCGGCGCACCAGGCTGACGAGACGTCCCTGGATCTGCACCCGATCCGGGCCGAGGACCCGCGTCTCGTAGGCCGGATTCGCCGCTTCCAGGGCGATGGACGATCCACGCCGGCGCAGGCGCTTCAGGGTCGCCTCCTCGTCGTCGATGAGGGCCACGATGATGTCGCCCGTGTTGGCGGTGTCCTGCTTGCGGATGACCACCAGGTCGCCGTCGAGGATCCCGGCATCGACCATCGAATCGCCGCGCACCTCCAGGGCGTAATGCTCGCCGCCGGCCAGGAAATCTGGCGACATCGTCACCGAATGGCTCTGTTCCTGGATGGCCGAGATGGGCGTACCGGCCGCGATCCGACCCATCACCGGGATGGTCACGGCCCGACCGCTCTCGTCGGTGGCCTGCGTGGTCGGCAGTCGGGACACCGATGCGCCGGCCGGCAGGCCCTTGCCCTTGCCGCCTTCGACCACGCTCGGCGTGAAGCGGCGAACCTCGGAGGCCGGAGCGGCGCGCGGGGCGCCCGCATTCCCCCCGAGGCTCTCCGGCATCCGGATCACCTCGATGGCCCGCGCCCTGTTGGGCAGCCGGCGCAGAAAGCCGCGCTCCTCCAGGGCCGTGATCAGGCGGTGAATGCCCGACTTCGACTTCAGGTCGAGGGCGTCCTTCATCTCGTCGAACGACGGGGGAACGCCGCTCTCGCGCATCCGAAGCTGGATGAACTGGAGCAGGTCCAGCTGCTTACGCGTCAACATGCGGGACACTCTTCGTTAGCGCCACGGATCGCGGCGGGTGGCACTAGAAACAAACCACGAACACGTTAAACGTTCCGTAAGTGTTCTGCAAGGGTTCCCATCTCAAGCCTCCCGGGCGCGATCCGTTCGATCCCCTCGGCAAGGGCGGATCCGGGCGTCGCCCGAGCGCCACGCCGGCCTGCCGCTGCGGCCATCGCTGCGATTGAGTGGTGCCCCGATCCGACGAATGAGTTGGACGGCCGGCGTCTAGACCGGTCGGCAGGGCGCCCGGGCGCAGCGCCCTCGGGTCGATGGCCCGGCGACGATCGGTTCTCTGCCGTCCTCTGCCGGCGTCGCCGACGGCGGGTCTTCGGCTAGCGCTGCCCGGTGCGCCCTGCCTTGGGCCGGTCACCCGAACCGTTGCCGCCCGTCTCGGTGGGATTGCGGGGATCCTGCCAGAAGGTATCGAACAGGCGCTGCATCGCGCGGGCGTTCTCCTGCTGCACCTCCAGGCCCGTCTGGAACATCTGCTGCATCACGTCGAAGGGCGCTTCCGTGGCCGACCTGTCCGGCGCGGCGGACTCCGGCCGGGGCGAAGCCGCGAGCCACGTCGACGCCGCACGCGGTCGCGCCTGGGGCGAGGGCGTCGCGGGCTTCGGGGTCTTGGCGCCGGAGTTCAGGAACGCCTGCATCATCTCCGACCAGGCATTGGGCGGGAAGCCGAAGGGGTTCGCCTCGGCGCGCGGGGCCGGCGCCGCGGCAGGCGGCTGGTTGATCATGACGTGGACGATCCCCGCCACCACCATGCCGGCCATGATCGGCAGCATCTGCTTCAAGGCCGGCATCGCCACGCCGCTGACGGCAGCTGCCTGCTGCAGAACGGCCTGACTCAGATGGGGCGAGCCGAAGAGTTGCTGGACCAGCATGTCCATCTGAGGCGTCGCGCTCGACGCCTTCGGCGCGGCGGGGCCGACGAGATTGAAGAGGTGGGCGAAGCCGGTCGGATCCTGGGCGACGTTCCGCTGCAGCCCCATCGTGAGGGCCGGAAGCAGGGCTTCCATCGCGCGCAGGCTCTGCTCCGGCGACAAGCCGAACTGCCGTCCGAAACCCTGCGCGTTGGGGCCCGCCTGCGCCTGAAGGATGTCGAACAGATTGAACATGGCGGCCTCGCGGACGAACTGCGGCTTTCCCGGTCATCGACCCGGGCGCGCCGCGCGAATTCTGTCGCATCCGGTCGGTACTGACCAGCCCGGGCGCCTCACGACGGCCCGATTCCCCGTCGACGGGGGCCCGTATCAACCCGTTTCTTGCCCCGGACCCGCGATGCGCTTCCCTTCGCCCCTGATCGAGGCGCGCCTGGTGCGTCGCTACAAGCGCTTTCTCGCCGATCTGCAGCTTGCCGACGGGTCCGTGATCACGGCCCATTGCCCCAACCCGGGGGCGATGCTGGGACTTGCGGTGCCGGGCGCGCGGGCCCTGTTGTCCGACGTCCGGGGCCCGACGCGCAAGCTCCCCTTTTCCTGGGAACTGGTGGAGGCGGATCTGCCCGGCGGCCGGCAATGGGTCGGCATCAACACGATGCGGCCGAACGCCCTGGTGGCGGAGGCCTTCGCCGCCGGCGGCCTGCCCTGCCTCGCCGGCTACACGGGCCTGCGCCCCGAAGTCCGCTACGCCCGGGCCAGCCGGGTCGACTTCCTCGCCACCGGGGAGGGGATGCCGCCCTGCCATGTCGAGGTGAAGAACTGTCACCTGATGCGCAGCCCCGGCCTCGCGGAATTTCCCGATTGCGTCGCCGCCCGCAGCGCCCGCCACATGACGGACCTCGCGGCCGTCGTCGAGGCCGGGGGCCGTGCCATGGTCATCATCGTGGTGCAGATGTGGGCGGATCGCTTCGATGCCGCGCGGGACCTCGATCCTGCCTTCGACCGGGCGCTTCAGGCCGCTCGGGCGGCCGGCGTCGCCGTCCACGCCCATCGCTGCCGCATCGACCCGGTCGGCATCGCCGTGGCCGACGCCATCCCGGTGCTGTAGGGCGCCCGTCCCAGAAGAACCGCGCGGGCCCGTCAGTCGGCCCGCTCGAAGATCAGGTTGAGGCGGGTGCGAGCGATCCGGCGATAGCCGTGCTGCTCGAGCAAGGCGGGCAGGTCGATCTGCCACTGGTCGGTGCCGTTCTCGACGATGAGCAGCCGCGGGTGGAGGCTCGCGGGGGCGGCCCGCAGGAAAGGTTCGAGGATCAGGTCCTCGGCGCCCTCGACATCGAGCTTCATCGCGTCGATGCGCGCGATGCCCTCGCCGAGGGCGAGATCGAGCAGGGGCACGGCCGGCACACGAATCTGCGCGCCCTCGTTCGTCCCGACGATCTTCAGGCTCGATTCCCCCCGGTTGCGGGGGTCCACGAACAGGGTGAGTTCCCCCGCCTTGTCGGCGACCGCGCAGGCCACCGCCTTGACCGTTCCGAACGGATTCTGCGCGATGTTGTAGGTCAGGCGGTCGAACACGTCCGGCTGCGGCTCGACGGCCAGGATCCGGGCGCGCGGCCCCGCGAAGGCCGCCACGAACAGCGCGTAGGCGCCGATATTCGCGCCGATATCCAGGAAGGTGCAGCCGGGCTGAAGCTTCGCCCGGAGAAGTGCGCGCTCCTCCGGATCGAAGAACTGCGGCGTGAAGAGCACCTTCTTCTCGCAGTTGTTGTTGTAGGGGTAGAGCCGCATGCGGGCGCCGTAGCGTTCGACGTCCAGAGGGGCGCCGCGCAGCAGCCCGATCGCCACGCGGCGCAGGAACAGGGCGAGGCGTCGCCCGGCCCAGCTCGCGTAGGAGATCCGGCCCGTCTGCCGAGCGATGCGCGCGACGAGGCCTGTGGGAGCGTAAGTGCCGTAGGGCTGCGTGTCTTTCATCGTGCGTGCTGATGCCAGCGCACGGACGCGGCGGCAAGCGACGCCGCCGCGGGAGGATCGAAAGGTCCGGACATTCCGGGCCGATCAGCCCGCAGCGCCCCCTCCGGGCGAATGCGGTCGGCCGCAGATCAGACCTGACCGTCGCGCCACTTCGGAAGCAGAGGACAATCGTCGAGACCGGATCTGGTGCTCAGACCTGTTCCATTGCGGCAACACCGCGACCGAAACCCAGTTCGAGCGGCCTCGATTGCCCGAAAAATAGGCGTCTGCACAAAGGATAGCTTTGCCGTAAACGGGAACCTTTGAGAACGTCGCCCCAACGCAGATCCTCCCGCAGAGTTCCCATCGCCATGCAGCGCTCTCTTCTCGCCCTTTCCGCCGTCCTGCTGTCCTCGGTCTGCGCCTTCGCGGCCGACATGCCGGCGAAGGTGCTGGCGGTCCCTGCCCCGCCCGCGCCGTGCAAGGCCGAGATCACCTTCCCGGCCTATGGCGGCGTCATCAAGCAGAACCCGAACCCGTCCTGCCTGACGCTCGGCGCCTTCGGCGACGTCTATGTCGGCGGTGCGGTCACGGGCTACTTCTACACCCAGCCCAACCAGTACACGTTCTCGCCCGCTCCGCTGCCGAGTGACCGGGCCGGCCGCGTGGACGTCTCGAACCTGATGGGCTTCATCCAGAAGGCCGACGGCCCGTTCCAGTTCTACGCCGCCTTCGGCGCCTACTCGATCCCCGGCCTCGGCCTGCCGATCTACGGCACCTTCGACCAGACGGACCTGCTGTATTCCCCGGCGCCGATCGTGTTCGGAAAGTACGTGATCAACGACAACTGGTCGATCCAGGGCGGTCGGATGCCGACCCTGATCGGCTCCGAGCTGCCGTTCACCTTCCAGAATCTGAACATCTCGCGCGGCCTCCTCTTCGGCCAGGAGAACGTGATCAACCAGGGTGTGCAGGTGAACTACTCGGATGGTCCGTGGGCGGCCTCGTTCGCCGCGACCGACGGCTTCTATTCCGGCGAGATCAACTGGGTCACGGGTGCAATCACCTACAAGATCGACCCCGCCAACACGGTGGGCATCAACGGCGGCACGCACTTCTCCAGCTACACCAATTTCGACTTCGCGGACCCGTTCGGTCGTCGCGGCCTTCGCTTCCAGTACGCCACGCCCGTCTCGCTGCAGAACAGCAGCATCATCAGCGCCAACTACACCTATGCGGACGGTCCCTGGATCGTGACGCCGTACGTCCAGTACACCAACGTAGAGCAGAACGCCGTCCTCGGCCTCGCCGGTGCCGAAACCATCGGCGGCGCCCTCCTCGCCAGCTACGCCTTCACGGACAACTTCGCCCTCGCGGGCCGCGTGGAGTACATCAGCCAGAGCGGCAATCGCAACAATCCGTTCGGTCAGACCTCGGTGCTCTACGGCGCCGGCAGCTCGGCCTTCTCCTTCACCGTGACCCCGACCTTCACCTTCGATCGCTACTTCGTCCGTGGCGAGTTCTCGACCGTGCAGCTCTACGACATCACGCCCGGCCTCGGCTTCGGCCGCAGCGGCCTGAAGACCTCGCAGGAGCGCTACATGCTGGAGACCGGCATCACCTTCTGATCCGTTTCGGACGATCCGGTTCGGCGAAACGCGGCGGCAGGGCAACCTGCCGCCGCTTTCATGTGCGCCCATGCGCCACCGGAGGGCTTCCGTCCACGCGCCCGACGGTTCAAGGAGGCGGGACCATGCCCCGACCGATAAGGCCCGAGCCCATGCAGCGCTTCGATTCCGACGGTGTTTCCCTCGCCTACATCGACGTCCCCGCCGTCGGCGGGTCGGGCGACCCGGTCCTGCTGATCCACGGCTTCGCCTCGAACCATGCGGTGAACTGGGTCAACACGCTCTGGGTCCGGGCCCTGACCCAGGCCGGCTACCGTACCATCGCCCTCGACAACCGGGGGCACGGCGAGAGCCAGAAGCTCTACGATCCGGAGGTCTACGGCGCGGACCTCATGGCCCAGGACGCGCGCCGCCTCCTCGACCATCTCGGGATCCCCAAGGCCGATGTCATGGGCTACTCGATGGGCGCGCGCATCGCCGCGTTCCTGGCCCTCGATGCGCCGGAGCGCGTCCGTTCGCTGCTGCTCGGCGGTCTCGGCCTGCATCTGATCGAAGGCAAGGGCCTGCCGGACGGGATCGCCGAGGCCTTGGAGGCGGAGCCCGGCGCACCGGCCCCGAACCCGACGGCCGCCGCGTTCCGCACCTTCGCCGAGCAGACGAAGAGCGACCTGCGGGCCCTGGCCGCCTGTATGCGCGGCTCGCGCCAGACCCTGTCGCGCGCCGAAGTCGCCGAGATCTCGTCACCGACCTTGGTGACGACCGGCACCCTCGACACCGTCTCGGGCTCGGGTCCGGCGCTGGCGGCGCGGTTCCCGAACGGCACCGCCCTCGAACTGCCGAACCGCGACCACAGCACGGCCGTGGGCGACCGCGGTCACCGCACGGGCGTCCTCGATTTCCTGGCCCAGCGGCTCTGAGAGGGCACCACCGCGCCTCAGGTCTTCAGGCGGTAGCCGGTCCGGAAGATCCAGGTCACGCCGGCGAGGCACAGGATCAGGAAGATCAACGCCATGGTGAGGCTGACGCCGACGCCGACATCCGACGTGCCGAAGAAGGACCAGCGGAAGCCGCTGATCAGGTAGACCACCGGGTTGGCGAGGCTCACCGCACGCCAGAACGGCGGCAGCATCTCGATGGCGTAGAAGCTGCCGCCGAGGAAGGTCAGCGGCGTCACGATGAGGAGGGGCACCAGCTGCAGCTTCTCGAAGCCATCGGCCCAGAGGCCGATCAGGAAGCCGAACAGGCTGAAGGTGACCGCCGTCAGGAGCAGGAACAGCACCATCACGAAGGGATGCTCGATCCGCAGGGGCACGAACAGGGCGGCGGTGGCCAGGATGATGAGGCCGATGAGGATCGATTTCGAAGCCGCCGCGCCGACATAGCCGAGCACGATCTCGAGGGGCGAGACGGGCGCCGAGAGGATCTCGTAGATCGTGCCGGCGAAGCGCGGGAAGTAGATGCCGAACGAGGCGTTGGCGATGCTCTGCGTCAGGAGCGAGAGCATCATCAGGCCGGGCACGATGAAGGCGCCGTAGGCGACCCCGTCCACCGAGGCGACCCGCGAGCCGATGGCCGCTCCGAAGACCACGAAGTAGAGCGAGGTGGCGATGACCGGCGCCACGATGCTCTGCAGCGCCGTGCGCCAGAAGCGCGCCATCTCGAAGCCGTAGATGGCGCGGACCGCGTACCAGTTCATGCGCGTTCCTTCACGAGGTCGACGAAGATCTCCTCCAGCGAGGACTGGCTGGTCTGGAGGTCGCGGAAGCGGATGCCGGCGGCGGCGAGGTCAGCCAGCAGCGCCGTGATGCCGGTGCGCTCGCCCTTCGTGTCGTAGGTGTAGACCAGATCCTGTCCGCCCGGCTTGAGGGTGAGATCGTGTCGCGCCAGGGCCGGGGGCAGGGCGGCGAGCGGCTCCTGCAGGTTCAGGGTCATCTGCTTCTTGCCCAGCTTGCGCATCAGCTCAGCCTTCTCCTCCACCAGGATGATCTGGCCCTTGCGGATCACGCCGATGCGGTCGGCCATCTCCTCGGCCTCGTCGATGTAGTGCGTGGTGAGGATGATGGTGACGCCCGTGTCGCGCAGCGAGCGCACCAAGCGCCACATGTCGCGGCGCAGTTCCACGTCGACGCCGGCGGTGGGTTCGTCGAGGAAGAGGATGCGCGGCTCATGGCTCAGGGCCTTGGCGATGAGCACCCGCCGCTTCATCCCGCCCGACAGGGTCATGATCCGCGCGTCGCGCTTCTCCCACAGGGAGAGGTCGCGCAGGACCCGCTCGATATGCGCCGGATCCGGCTTGAGGCCGTAGAGCCCGCGGCTGAAGCTCGTCGTCGCCCACACCGTCTCGAAGGCGTCGGTGGTGAGCTCCTGCGGCACGAGGCCGATCATGCGGCGGGCCTGGCGATAGTCCCGGGCGATGTCGTGCCCACCCGCGAGGATGCGGCCGGCGCTCGCCGTGACGATGCCGCAGACGATGCTGATCAGCGTCGTCTTGCCGGCCCCGTTCGGACCGAGAAGCGCGAAGATCTCGCCTTCGGCGATGTCGAGATTGATGCCGTCGAGGGCTTTGAGGCCCGAGGCGTAGACCTTGGACAGGTTCTGGATCGCAATGATCGGCTGCATCGAAACTCCGCTGCGGCGTGGCGCCGGCGCGATCGGGGCGGCCTTCTAGCACGCTGCCGGCGTGGGACGGCGCCGAAAACGAGAAAGCCGCCTCGCGGCGGCTTTCCCTGGTGTCGCAGAGGGAAGGATCAGGCCCGCAGGCGGGTCCGAACCTCGCCGAGGCTCTGGCGGACGAGGCCTTCGGCCGTCTCACCCTGCATGCGCTCGCGCAGGATGACCTCCGAAACCTTCACCGCGGCGTCGGCAGCGGCGGCCCGAACCTGGGCGGTCGCCTGGACCTCGGCCTGCGCGATCTTGGTCTCGGCCGACTTGGTACGACGGGCGATGAAGTCGTTCAGGCGGGCATGGCCCTCGTCGGCGATCCGCTGGGCCTCCTCGCGGGCGGACGCCACGATGGCCTCGGCCTCGCGCTCGGCCTCGGCGCGGCGCTTCTTGTAATCGGCGAGGACGCCAGCGGCCTCCTCACGCAGGCGACGCGCCTCGTCGAGTTCGTGGCGGACGCGCTTGGCCCTGCCGTCCAGCCCCTTGGTGATCTGGTTGAAGCCGCCGACCTTCCAGACCACGGCCATGAACAGGACGAAGGCGACTGCGACCCAGAATTCGGCTTCCAACAACATGCTCGTCGTCCCAACTCGATGGTGTCCAGCGGTCCGGCGGGGTCTTCGCCCCTCGGGTCCTGCCGGTCAGGTATGGTTTGGCGTCCGCCTCAGTGCGGGAAGGAGACGCTGTCGAGGGCCTTGGCGAGGGCGGCCTCGTCGGGGCTGCGGCCCGTCAGGCGCTCGACGATGGCCGAGGCCGTCTCGCCGGCGATGCCGCGGACGTTGCCCATGGCCTCGGCGGTGCGGGTGCGAAGCGTCGCCTCGGAGGCGGCGATGCGGGCGTTCAGCTCGGCCTCGAGCGCCTTCCGCTTGGTCTCGGCTTCCTGCGAGAGGGCCGTGCGGGTCTCGAGGGCGATGGCCTGCGCCTTGGCCTGCGCATCGCTCAGGGATTTCTCGTAGGCGGCTCCGGCGGCATCCGCCTCGGCCTTCAGGCGCTGCGCCTCGTCGAGATCGCCCGACAGACGCACGGCGCGGTCGTGCAGGATGGCCTGGATGCGCGGCAGCGCGATCTTGTCCATCAGGTAGTAAAGCAGCCCGAAGGCAAGGGCGAGCCAGATGAGCTGGGACGCGAAGGTGTGGCTCTCGAAGGGCGGGAAACCGCCGCCATGCTCGGCGGCCGGCGTCGCGACGAAGCCTTCATGCGTTGCGGTCGAATGGGCCGGCTGAGCCATGACGTCCTTCGCGTAAATTCAAGGAGTGAGGACCGGACGCCTCCGCCATCCCTGCGGGAGGCGGCGTCCGGTCCGGTATCGGTTCGAGATCCGTGACGAGCGTGTCTTAGACGGCGAACAGGAGCAGCAGCGCGACGAGCAGCGAGAAGATGCCGAGCGCTTCCGTGAGGGCGAAGCCGAGGAGCAGGTTGCCGCGCTGGCCGTCGGCGGCCGACGGGTTGCGGAGCGCGCCGGCGTAGAACTGGCCGAAGAGGTTGCCGAGGCCGATGGCGGCGCCCGCCATCCCGAGACAGGCGAGGCCGGCACCGATGTACTTGGCAGCTAAGGGATCCATCAAATTGCTCCTGGTGTCCGTGTCGTCGTTGCGTGGAGAGAAATCCGGCCGCGATCGCGAACCGGGGACGGAAGGGGGTGTCCCGGCCCTCGGCCGGGATGACCCGGCTCAGTGGCCGGGATGCAGGGCGTCGCTGAGATAGATCGAGGCGAGCGTCGCGAAGACGTAGGCCTGCAGACCGGCGACGAGGAACTCGAGAGCCGTGACGGCGACGCTGAGGGCCAGGGGCAGCGGCGAGATGGCCCCCCAAGCGCCGGCGGCGAGCAGCGCCGGGACGAAGCCCGCGAAGATCTTGAGCGCGATGTGACCGGCCAGCACGTTGGCGAAGAGACGAACCGCGAGGCTGATCGGACGCGAGATGAAGGACACGATCTCGATCGCGACGATCATCGGCAGGAGCCAGCCGGGCACGCCCGACGGAACGAACACCTTCAGGAACTTCGTGCCGTGGGCCATGAAGCCGTACACGATGACGGTGCCGATCACGAGGAAGGCCAGCGCGAAGGTGACGATGATGTGGCTGGTCACCGCGAAGGCGTAGGGGATCATGCCGAGCATGTTCAGCACGAGCACGAACATGAAGAGCGAGAAGATCAGCGGCATGAAGCGCTCGGAGCCGTGGCCGGCGGATTGGCGCAGGGTCGAGCCGATGAACTCGTAGAAGATCTCGGCCATGGACTGCATGCGGCCCGGCACCACCGAGCGGCGGGCGGTGGCCACGACGGTGATCAGCGCGATGATCCCGACGGCGGCGAACATGTAGAGCGCGGACTGGGTGAACGCGATCTCCTGGTTGCCGATATGACCGAAGGAGACCAGCGGCTTGAGCTCGAACTGGTGGATCGGATCCATCTTTACGGCCATTGCCGCTCCCGCCCTTCTGACTCTCGGCCGGCCAGACGGCCCGCCACCACCGGTGCCGCGCGAGCGGCATGATTTCGATTCGGTTCGCCGCGTGCGCGGCGCTTCCCCGAGAACCGCTAGCGGTCCTCTTCCTTGGTCGGCGCCTTGGGAAGAGACCCCGAGGCGCGCATGACGTTGTAGACGCCGGTGACGAACCCCAGCATCAGCAGGACGATCAGTCCCCAGGGTTTCGTCCCAAGGTAATGATCGAACATCCAACCGAGAATGCCCCCGGCGAGGACGCCCGCGATGAACTCGGTCGAGAGCCGCATCGCCTGGCCGAGAGGAGAGGGCCCGGCCGAAGGACCGGGACGCGTCGAATGACCGGGAGGGGCACTCGGCCGCTTCCGCTCAATCTGCGTCTCAAGACGTTTGAGCCTCTGAGAGAGGTCCGCGTCCAGTGCTTTCTTCCGCCCGTCCCCGCCTTCGTCCGCAGTTTCGTTGCCGCTCACGGCGAGAACTCACATTGGCGAGAGCGGAGGGAACCGGCGGAACGCCTCCTTCAAGCGGGGCGCACCATAGTTTCGCCCACCTTGGGTGTCAAGGCGCCCTCGACCTTACGTAAGATATTGTTGCACCACGAGAAATCGGTGTTTTGCCGATCCGCCCCCCGGTGTTCTCGCACCCGGCCGACGGCGGCGGGCGAGGCCGTCGCCGCGACGGACCCGCTTCGGGGATCTCAGGCGCCCAGGAGGGGCTTGATCACCTTCTCCATGCCCTCGATGGTCATCTCGCCCTTGAAGCGCTCGCCGTTGATGAAGAACGTCGGGGTCGAATCGACCTTGAAGGTGTCCATGCCCTTCTGCTTCACCGCGTTGACGGCGCCGTAGAGCTTCTGGTCCTTCAGGCAGGCCTCGAACTTCTCCTTCGAGAAGCCGGCCTGGCGCAGCATCTGCTCCATGGCATCCACCGGCGATTGCGGCTTCTGGACGTAGGCCCAGGCCTGCTGCTGGTCGAAGAGCAGGTCTGTGATGGGATAGTACTTCGCATCGCCGTCGCAGCGCGCCAGCATGAAGGCCGCCGTCGCCAGCGGGTCGAGGGGGAACTCGCGGAGGGTGAAGCGCACCTTGCCGGTGTCGATGTAGCGCTCCTTGAGGGCCGGCCAGGTGTTCCTGTGGAAGGCGGCGCAGTGCGAGCAGGTCATCGAGGCATACTCGATGATCGTCACCTTGGCGTCCTTCGGGCCGAGCCAGACGTCACCGAGCGGACCGGGCTCCATCAGGGTCGACAGGTTCGCGTCCTCCGCCGCGGCCGGGAGGGTGAACCGGGGCAGGAGGATCGCCGCGCCGACGGCAAGGCCGGTGGCTTTCAGGGCATCGCGTCGGGTGATCATGATCGGGAGGGCTCCGGTCGCGGACCAAATCTTCTCGTCCGCGATGCGGTAGAATCCTGCAGGCGTCCTGACAAGGCTGCGCGGCGCGCCTAGCGCTTGTGTGTTGTCGCCACCACTGCCGTTCCGAGGCGGTCGAGGGCGTCGCGCAGGGCGTCGTGCTCGATCGCCTGGACCGCAAGCGCCACTTCGCCGCGGCGGACGGGATCCACCACCGGCGGCGCGGGGCGACGCCCGATCCGGTCGACCCGTCCCTGGCGCATCACGATCTTGCCGACGCAGGCCCAGCCGTAATGGGCATTGATGCGCTGGATCACCACCGGCGCGAGGTGCTGCAATTCGAGGGCGAACACGCCTTCGACCCGGACCACGAGGGTGCCGGGATCGGGGCGCCCCTCCTCCTCGCGCCGACGCCGGCGCGGCCATTCGAGCTTCGAGGGCTGGCAGTACCGCGCGAGCCGCTCCCCGACGATCTCGGGCCAGGCGGCCAGAATGTCGGTGGAGGCGAACCCTTGCGCCGCGAAGGCGGGGCCGATGCAGCCCTCCAGCAGCTCGGCGAGGGGTTTGACACGCGCCATGCGCAGGGTTTCCGTAGTGTCCGACCGGGACGAGATCGAGGCTCCGATATCGCCCGCAATGGTTAGCATGCCGTTCCGTCCGGCCGAAGCGGGGCGCCGCCCCCCCCGCCCGACGACACGTTCAGGCAGGTCGGCCCTGGAGAAGTCGGCCTTGGACGCACCCGGCCGGCGGTCTATGGACGGGCTTCCCCATCACGCGCCGGTGCCCGTGCCCCACACCTCAGTTCCAGCCCCCGAGGCCGCGGATCTCCTGACCTGGTACGACCGGCACCGCCGCGTCCTGCCCTGGCGGGCGCTGCCGGGCGAGACGTCCGATCCGTACCGGGTCTGGCTCTCGGAGGTGATGCTGCAGCAGACCACGATCGCGGCCGTCAAACCCTATTTCGCGAAGTTCCTGGCGCGCTTCCCCACCGTCGACGACCTTGCGGCGGCGCCCGAGGAGGCGGTGATGTCGGCCTGGGCCGGGCTCGGCTACTACTCCCGGGCCCGCAACCTGCACGCCTGCGCCCGGGCGGTGGCGGCGGCCGGGCGTTTTCCCGACACGGCCGCGTCCCTGCGCAAGCTGCCGGGCATCGGCGCCTACACGGCGGGCGCCGTCGCGGCGATCGCGTTCGACCGTCAGGAAGCGGCGGTGGACGGCAACGTCGAGCGGGTGATGACGCGGCTCTTCGCCGTCGAGACCACCCTGCCGGCAGCCCGCCCCGAGATCCGGGCGCTGACCCAGGCCCTCGTGCCCGCGGACCGGCCCGGCGACTTCGCCCAGGCGGTGATGGATCTCGGCGCCACGCTGTGCACGCCCAAGCGCCCGGCCTGCGCCCTCTGCCCCTGGATGGCCCCCTGCCGCGCCCGGGCCCTCGGCCTTCAGGAGACCTTCCCCAGGAAGGTGAAGGCCGTGAAGGGCACCCTGCGCCGGGGTGCGGCCTTCGTGGCGATCCGCAGCGGCGACGAGGCGGTCCTGCTGCGCACCCGGCCGCCCGAGGGTTTGCTGGGCTCCATGGCCGAACCACCGATGAGCCCCTGGGAGCCCGACTACGATCCGGCCCAGGCCCTCCTGGACGCGCCGCTCGACGCGCGCTGGCGGCGGCTGCCGGGCCTCGTCCGACACGGCTTCACGCATTTCCCCCTGGAGCTGACGGTGTTCGTCGCCAAGGTGGCGCTCAGCACGACGCCGCCGCCGGGCCTGCGCTTCACGCCGCGCCGCGACCTCGACGGGGAACCGCTGCCGGGCGTGATGAAGAAGGTCCTGGCACACGCCTTCGATCCGAAGCCGGAGGCCGCGGAGCCGCTGGCGGAACGGGCTGCCAAGCGCGGCAGGCCGAAGGCGATGCGGAGCCTCACGGATACGCCGCTCTTCGCCGAGCCCGAGCCGGAGGCACACGCTGCGTCGCCGCGCTTCCGCCCGGTGCCCAAGCCCGCCCCGCGCCCGGCGCCAGCCCCGATTCCCGACGGGTCGATCGACGAGTTCGAAGGCCCGGCCGAGGCGGCACCCCCGGCCGCCCCCCGCAGACGGGGACGACCGCGGTCGCGCTGACCGGCGCCCCTCAGGCGGCCGAGCCCATGGCGGAGCGCATCTGGGCGCGGAAGACGTCGATGAGCACCGGCTTGCCGTTCCGGGTCGCATGCCAGAAATCCCAGCCGTTGCAGGCCGGAAAGCCCTGCACCAGGGCGCCGATCTTGTGGATCGAGCCCGTGGCCGGCCCGGCCATCAGGGTGCCGTCGGGACGCACGATGGCGCTGTGCCGGCCGCGCGCGTCGGTCAGGGTCTCGCCGGCGCGGATATGCCCGGCCTCGATGACGCTGAGGAAGGCGACGCGGGGCTCGGCGCGCTTGCTCGGAGCCACCAGCAGGGCGGCCTGCGACAGGGGTTCGACGGCGTCGATGCGGGCGCGGGCCGCCTCGGCGTAGACCTTCTCGCGCTCGATGCCGATGAAGTGCCGGCCGAGGCGCCTGGCAACCGCACCGGTGGTGCCGGTCCCGAAGAACGGGTCGAGCACCACGTCGCCGGGATTCGTCGCCGACAGGAGCGTGCGGGCGAGCAGTGCCTCCGGCTTCTGCGTCGGATGGACCTTCTGCCCGTCGGCGCCCTTCAGGCGCTCGTCGCCGGTGCAGAGCGGGATGAACCAGTCGGACCGCATCTGGACGTCGTCATTGCCGCCCTTCAGCGCCTCGTAGTGGAAGGTGTAGCCCTTCGACTCCGCGGAGCGGGAGGCCCAGATCAGGGTCTCGTGCGCGTTGGTGAAGCGCTTGCCGCGGAAGTTCGGCATCGGGTTGGCCTTGCGCCAGACGATGTCGTTGAGGATCCAGAAGCCGAGATCCTGCAGCGTGGCGCCGACCCGGAAGATGTTGTGGTACGAGCCGATGACCCACAAGGTGGCGTTCGGCTTCATCACCCGGCGCGCGGCCGCCAGCCATTCGCGGGTGAAGGCATCGTAGGCGGCGAAGGTCGAGAACTTGTCCCAGTCGTCGTCGACCGCGTCGACCCTGCTCTGGTCGGGACGCAGGAGCGCGCCGTCCCCGAGCTGAAGATTGTAGGGCGGATCGGCAAAGACGCAGTCGACGCTGGACGCCGGAAGGGCGTTCATCGCAGCGATGCAGTCTCCGACGAGAATCTCGTCGAGGGGGAGACGGTCTTCGAGAGGAAAACGCTTGGCGGCGGGTACGAGACCCATCCGCGGCGCCGACACGGGCCGCCCGGTACGCGAGACACTTTTCCGGGCGACGGTGTCGGCAACCGCGGTACGCAGGGAAGCCATGGCAAACACCGGTTACGCGACTGACCGGCAGACCTTGGCCCCGTTAACGTAAAGGGCGGGTTGCCGGGACGAAGACAAGGCGTCTCGATTTGGGGCTGCAATTTTTGCCGGGTTGGTCGTTCGAAGAGCCACGAGGCTATTGCGACAGCATCGCCGCTCGAACGAGCAGGTCTCGAAAGATCTGGGAGAGACCGGCCGCAACCGTCCCAGCGGACCCTGTAGCGGCCCAGCCGGTGCCGCGATCGGCGCCGGGTCCACCCGGCCTGGACCTCACAACTGCGCGGAAAGAGAAAATTCGTCTCCGGTGCCCCTCGCGACCCCGTCGCAGACCAGGGTTTCACTGAGCGCAACGCTGATTTCGTTTTTCCGCATCCCACCGTTGCGCAGCGACGCCGGCTGCAACGCGGTCTCGGCGACTTCACTGGTGTTCCAGCATTGCCGTTTCGTCATCGCAAAGCCCGCGGATATTCGACAATATGGCCACACACAACCAGTGATGAATAAACCGTTATAGCCTCAATTCCGGCCCCGGCCGCCACATTTGTCCGGTCTCATTTTGGCCCTGTTCCGCTTCATTTTGCCGGCCATCCGAAACAACAAAGGGAATACGGATGACCATCAAGCCTGTTCGTGGGGCCGCTGCCATCATCGGGACCGTCGTGACACTTGCCGCCGTTCAGCCAGCCAGCGCCCAGAGCGGTGCCGCCTCCTGGTACGCGAGCGGCCATCGGACGGCGAATGGCGAGCGCTTCAATCCGAACGGGATGACCGCCGCCCATCGCACGTTGCCGTTCGGCACCCGGGTCCGGGTCGAGAACAAGCGCAATGGCCGTTCGGTGGTGGTGCGCATCAACGATCGTGGCCCGTTCATCCGAGGCCGGATCATCGATCTCGCCAAGGGCTCGGCCCGCGCCCTCGGCATGGGCGGCACGACCTACGTCGCCCTGAGCGTGGTGAACTGAGCTTATCGGGCCGGTCGGCGTTGTGAGAGGGACCGGCCGGCCCCATCTGGTCGGTGAAACCGAGAGCTCAGACCCTTATGGCAAAGCCGCTGATCGTCGAAATCCCCCATGAACTCGGCCTGGCCGAAGCCCGTCGGCGCATCGCGGACGGGATCACCCAGGCCGACGGGTTGTTCGCCAAGGCGGGTGTCGCCGTCGAGAAGATGGCGTGGACCGACGACCGCCTCGACTTCGCGATGGCTGCCCTCGGCCAGAAGGTCGACGGGCAGGTGGATGTTCGCCCCGAGACCGTGCGGGTCGAGGTCCGGCTGCCGCTGTTGCTGGCCCTGTTCGCGCAGCAGATCCAGAAGAAACTTGGCAACGAGGGCAACCTGCTCCTGACCAAGAAATGACGAGTGCCGCCGGCATCGCGCCCGGAACCTCCCTCGGCGACGGACTGTTCCACCGGTCCGCTCCCCGAGGCTCTTGAGAGGCGCAACCGATGTCGAACCCCGGCCCGATCCCCGAAGTCCCGGTGCCCGAGACGCCCTACGAGGCGCCTCAGACCCCGCCCCCCGGCCCGGACACCCCCGGGACCGACGTGCCGGGGACGACCCCCACCGAAGCGCCCGACGTGACGCCCACCGAAATCCCTGTCAACGATCCGGATATCGGCCCGGCCATCGCCCCCGATCCGATGCCGACGGGCCCCGCCAACCCGACGATGTGAGCGGGGCACGACCGCGGGTTTGCAAGGGCATTCCGATTCCGGGTTTGTTCGAAGGCGCGGTCGCTGCCATAAGCCGGCCCCATGGCCGCTCCCCCGCTCCTCACCCTCCAAGACGTCGCGCTCACCTTCGGCGGCACGCCGCTGATCGAGCGCGCCGAGCTCGCGATCTCCCCCGGCGAACGCACCTGCCTCGTGGGTCGCAACGGCTCGGGTAAGTCCACTTTGATGAAGATCGCCGCGGGGCTCGTGGAACCCGACCGGGGCGTGCGCTTCGTCCAGCCCGGCACCACGATCCGCTATCTGGCGCAGGAACCCGACTTCTCCGGCTTCGAGACGACCCTCGATTTCGTCGAATCCGGCCTGACCCACGGGGATGACGCCTACCGGGCCCGCTACCTGCTCGAGAGCCTGGGCATGACCGGTGCCGAGAACCCGAAGAGCCTCTCGGGCGGGGAGGGGCGGCGGGTCGCCCTGGCCCAGGCCCTGGCGCCGGAACCCGACATCCTGCTCCTCGACGAGCCCACCAACCACCTCGACCTGCCGGCCATCGAGTGGCTCGAATCCGAGCTGAAGAGCGTGCGCGGCGCCCTCGTGCTGATCAGCCACGACCGGCGCTTCCTGTCCGCCCTGTCGAAGACCACGATCTGGCTCGACCGCGGCGTCACCCGCCGGATCGAGCAGGGCTTCTCCACCTTCGAGGCCTGGCGCGACGCCTTCTTCGAGGAGGAGGAGCGCGACCGGCACAAGCTCGAGCGCAAGATCGCCGACGAGGAGCACTGGCTGCGCTACGGCGTCACCGCCCGGAGGAAGCGCAACGTGCGTCGCCTCGGCAACCTTCATGCCCTGCGCAAGGAGCGGCGCGAGGATCGCCGGCCCGTCGGCACCGCGACCATGACCTCGACGGAGGCCGAGAGCTCCGGCGCCCTGGTGATCGAGGCCAAGCACGCGGCCAAGGCCTACGGCGCCCGCAAGATCGTCGACGATCTCTCGCTTCGGGTGATGCGCGGCGACCGCCTCGGCATCGTCGGGGCCAACGGCGCCGGCAAGACCACGCTGATCAACCTGCTCACGGGGCAGCTCCCGCCCGAGTCCGGCACGGTGGCGCTCGGCACCAACCTCAAGATGATGCTCCTCGACCAGGCCCGTGCGGTGCTGGAGCCGACCATGACGGTGACGGAGGTGCTCACCGGCGGCAGCGGCGATTCGGTGAACGTCGGCGGCGTCAGCCGCCACGTCATCGGCTACCTCAAGGATTTCCTGTTCGCGCCAGAGCAGGCCCGCACCCCGGTGAGCGTCCTCTCGGGCGGCGAGCGCAACCGCCTGCTCATCGCCCGCGCCCTCGCCCAGCCCGCCAACCTCCTCGTCCTCGACGAGCCCACCAACGATCTCGACCTCGAAACCCTCGACCTCCTCCAGGAAATGCTGGCGGATTATTCCGGCACCCTGATCCTGGTGAGCCACGACCGCGACTTCCTCGACCGGGTCGTCGGGAGCGTGCTGGTCAGCGAAGGGGAGGGCCGCTGGGTCGAGTATGCCGGCGGCTACACCGACATGATCGCCCAGCGCGGGGAGGGCGTGCAGGCCCGGGCGGCCGCCGGGCGGACCGAGAAGGCGGAGGCCCGCGCCGACGCGAAGGATCGCGCCAAGGGCGGCGATGCGGGAGCCCCGGCCGGCAAGCCCAAACTCGGCTTCAAGGACCAGCACGAGTTGAAGACCCTGCCGGACCGGATGAAGAAGCTCGAATCCGATATCGCCAAGCTGCGCGAGGTCCTGGCCGATCCGGGACTCTACGCGCGGGACCCGGCCCGCTTCGCGAAGGCATCGGATCTGCTCGGCGTCGCCGAGACCGAATTGGCCAAGGCCGAGGACCGCTGGCTCGAACTGGAGATGCTGCACGACGCCTGAGCGACGCTCAAGCGGCGCCCCGGCCTTCATGATGCCGTGAACGCCGTGTGAAGTGCCGCCCTGGCGTTCGCTCCCGCGCGCCTGCCACCGGGGTCCGACGTGTCCGCCGCTTACGCACTCCGTGACCGATCCCGCCGCCTCGGCTGGGCTGCCGGCCTGCCCGGCCTCGCCCTGATCCTCGGCTTGTCCGCCGCCTGGTTCACGCCGCGCCTCGAGTCGCAACTCGGCGAAAAGGCCGATGCGGTGGCTCGGGCGACGGCGACGCCCGGTGCCGAGCCGTGGCTGCGCGTGTCGGTCGAGGGGCGAGACCTCGTGGTCACCGGCGAGGCGCCGGATGCCGCGACCCGCGATGCGGCGTATCAGCGGCTCGCTGCCCTCGACGGTGTCCGGCGAATCGTCGGCCCCGTGGGCGTGGTCGAGCCGGCTTCGCCCTTCCTGTGGATCGCGACCAAGGGCAGGGACGGGGTCGACGTGACCGGCGTGCGGCCAGCCGAAATCGGCCCGAGCGCCCTGGCCGAGCAACTCTCCCCCGCCCTCGACCCCGGAACCGGTCTGCACGACCGCGCCCGCGCCGCCCTCGGCGCGCCACCGGACTTCGCCGCGGCGGCCGCCTATGCCCTGGCGCGGCTGCGTGCCCTCGCGCCCGGCGGCCGGGTGATGCTGGAGGACATGCGCCTCTCGGTCGTAGGCGAGGCGGCCTCCATCGCCGACGACGAAGCCTTGCGGACGGCCCTGGCCGATCTGCCGACCGGCTATGGTCTGGGCCAGATCGAGATCCTGCCGGCTGTCGTTCCGGATTTCCGCTTCGTCGCGTCTCGGGAGCCGGGGGGCACCCTGACGCTCTCGGGCCACGTGGTCTCGGACGCGGCGCGCGCCGAGATCCGGGCGCAAGCGGCACAGGCCTCGGAGACGGGGCGGATCGAGGACCGGATGCGCAGGGCGCGTGGCCTTCCGCCCGGGGTCGATGCAGCCGCGATGGCGCGTTTCGCCCTGAACCTCGCCGCATTGCTGCAGGAGGGGAGCGTCACCGTCGCCGATGCGCGGATCGCACTCGAGGGCGTCGCCCTCGACGCCCAGGCGATCCCCGAGATCGAGGGATTGTTGCGCGAGGGGATGCCCGCCGGGCTGAGCCGGGGCGGCGCGACCCTGAGCACCCGACCGCTCTCGCCCTATCAAATCCTGCTCCGGCACGACGCGGAAACCGTGACGCTGTCCGGCCACCTGCCGGATGCCGAGGCGCGCGAGGCCCTGCTCGGGACCTTTCGTCCACGGCTGTTCCGCGAGCGCCTGATCGACCGCACCCGCCTCGGCGAAGGGGCCCCGCCCGAGCTCGCCCGGGTGCTGCGCGCGACCGCCACGGCCCTCACCCTGCTGGGGCGGGGCGAGGCCCGGTTCGCCGATCGCGCGATCACCCTGACGGGCGAGAGCCTGTATGCGCAGGGTGGCCGGCGCGTTTCCGAAGACCTGTCGGCCGCGATGCCGCCGGGCTGGACCGCGGAGATCTCGGTGACGACCCCCGACGCAGCGTCGGCCTGGACACCGGAGCGCTGCGTCGCTGCGCTCGGGACCAAGCTCATGGGCCAAGCCCTCATATTCCCGCCCGGAAGCGCGATTCTGACGCCGGCCTTCTACCCCCTCCTCGATGGGATTGCGGCCCTGGGCAAGACCTGCCCGACCCTGCGCCTGGTGGTCACGGGCCATCTCGATCCGAGCGGCGCCACCGCGGCACCGAAGCCTGTCGTCGAGACCGCGGTGGACAGCACGGCGTCGCTCGACGCGGGCAAGGATGCCGGCAGAGCACCGAGCAAGGCACCGGCCGGATCCTCCGGCTCGCGTGCCTCGGATAAGGCGCCCGGCAAGTCCAATCCGAAGGACAAGGCCGTCAGGACCGAGGCGAAGCCGGCGGCTCAACCGGAGCCCGCCCCCGATCTCGCGCAGGGCCGTGCCCTCGCGATCGTGGAGTATCTGCTCCAGGCCGGCCTTCGTTTCGAACAGGTCGCTGCCGCCCCGGCCGGCTCGCCGCGTCCGGCTGGCCAGGGCGTCGGGATCGAGTCACGGTCATGACGATCCGACGGAGACGAAGGGCGTGACGCTCCTGGCAACCCTGCTCTGGCCCCTGGCGGCCGCCAGCGCCCTCCTCGGCGGCGCCATCGGCGCGCTGACGGGCCTGCCGCGGACACCGACTGCGCGCCGGAGCGCCGGCCTTCTCGTCCTGGCAGCGGGTCTGGCCGGGGGCCTCGCCGCCGGGGGCTTCCTTTCGGGGCGGGCAGGCTTCTGGCTGGAGGCCGGGGCGCTCGGACTCGGGTCCTACCTGATCGGAGCGATCCTGGCGGCCGGGGTCACAGACCGGATGGGCACCCGGTCGTGAGACGACGAATCCCGTCGGCGTCGCGCCGGCCTGTGGCATCCGCAACACAATCGACTCGAAACTGCGTCCGTTGCCCGACCATCGAGGAGACTTTCCGGACGGTCTGTCGTTGGTCTCGACGCGCTTCTCCGAACGGACATGGGACCGGCGAATCAGAGACCTGATGATCGAATCTTCAGCACGTCCCCGACCTGTGGACCTCACGTCCTGCGATCGGGAACCGATCCACATCCTCGGCGCGGTTCAGCCCTTCGGTTTCCTCATCGCGGTCTCCCCGGACTGGATCGTGGTCCGGGCCTCCGAGAATGCCGCCGGGTGGTTGGGGCAGGCGGGAGCCGATGTGCTCGGCCTTCCCCTGGCCGACCTGATCGACGCGGAGGCGATCCACCTGATCCGCGGTCACCTTCAGGCCCTGCGCGGGCCCGATGCCATCGACCGGATTTTCGGCACCGTCCTGCAGGCCGGAGGTGCCCCCTTCGACATCGCGCTGCACATCTCGGACGGCATCATCGTCATCGAGGCCGAGCCGAGCGTCAGCGAACACCTCAACGCCGGCAATCTTGTGCGCAGCATGGTCGGACGCCTGCAGCAGACGGTGGGTTTCGACCCGTTCTGCCGGGAGGCCGTGCGCCAGATGCGGGCGCTCACCGGCTTCGATCGCGTCATGGTCTACCGCTTCGACCCGGACGGCTCGGGGGTGGTGATCGCCGAATCCGCACGCTCCAGCCTCGCCCCCTATCTCGGACTGCATTACCCGGCCTCGGACATCCCGAAACAGGCGCGCGCCCTCTACGAGCGCAACTGGCTGCGCATCATCGCGGATGTCGATGCCGAACCTGTCGCCGTGCTGCCGCAGCGCGATCCCCACGGCCGACCCCTCGACCTGTCGATGAGCACCCTGCGCACGGTGTCGCCGATCCACCTCGAATACCTGCGCAACATGGGGGTGGCGGCCTCCCTGTCGGTGTCGATCCTGCGGGGCGGCAAGCTCTGGGGCCTGTTCGCCTGCCATCACACCGAGGCCCGCCACATCTCGCTGGAGCGCCGAACCGGCGCCGAACTGTTCGGGCAGATGTTCTCGCTGATCCTGGAAAGCCGGGAGCGCGAGGCGGAGGCCGCCTACGAAGGCAGTTCCCGGGCGCTGCACGACCGACTGATGGGTGCGCTCGCCTCGGGCGGAACGAGCCTCGAGAACATCACCGATTTCCTCGACGACATCGCAGGAATCGTCACGTGCGACGGCATCGGCGTCTGGGTCAACGGCGAGATCACCCTGCGGGGGGCGACCCCGACGGCGGAGGAATTTACCGGTCTCGTGCGCTTCCTCAACCGGACGGCCGCGAGCCGGGCCTTCGCCACCCAGGAGATCGGCGCGGTCCATCCCCCGGCCGCCGACTACCCCGAGCGGGCCGCGGGACTCCTGGCGATCCCGATCTCGCGGGCGCCGCGGGATTTCCTGGTGTTCTTCCGTCGCGAGATCGCCCGCACCGTCACCTGGGCCGGCAATCCTGAGAAGCCGGCGAGCCTCGGACCGAACGGTCTGCGCCTCACGCCCCGCAAGAGCTTCGAGGCCTGGACCGAGGTGGTCCGGGGGCAGGCCGCCCCCTGGAGCGCGGTGGACCTGCGCATCGCCGAGGCCCTGCGCATCACGCTGCTCGAGGTCATCCTGCGCCTCACCGATTCCGCCGAGAAGGAGCGCAAGACCGCGCAGGAGCGCCAGGAGCTCCTGATCGCTGAGCTGAACCATCGGGTGCGCAACATCCTCAACCTGATCCGGGGCATCGTCGCCCAAAGTCGCTCGGGGTCCGACAGCGTCGAGGATTTCGCCGGCGTCGTCGGGGCGCGCATCCAGGCCCTGGCCCGGGCGCACGACCAGATCACCACCACGAACTGGGGACCGGGTTCCCTGCGCGACCTCATCACCCTGGAGGCGGAGGCCTATCTCGACCAGCAGGCGGGCCGGGTCCGTCTGGACGGCACCGATGTCCTTCTGGATCCCCAGGCGTTCTCGACGCTTGCCCTGGTCATCCACGAGTTGATGACGAACTCGGCGAAGTACGGCGCCCTGTCGGAGGGGGTCGGACAGGTGGACGTGGCCTGGGAGCGCGATGCCTCGCAGTGCCTGGTGATCCATTGGCGCGAGAGCGGCGGCCCGCCGGTGAAGCCGCCGAGCCGCCGCGGCTTCGGCACCACGCTGATCGAGCGCTCGATCCCCTACGAGCTGAAGGGCGAGGCGGAGATAGCCTACGAACTCACCGGCCTGCGCGGCCGCTTCGCCGTGCCGGCGCGCTACGTGCGGGCTGCACCGACCGTCACCGCCCCCCTGTCGCGGGAGCGCGACCGGACGCCCGAACTCGATGCCGCGGCGTTGTCCGGGACCGTCCTGGTGGTCGAGGACAACATGATCATCGCTCTGGAGGCCGAGGAGATCCTGTCCACCCTCGGGGCAAGCGCGGTCGACATGGCGGGATCCGTGCACGAAGCCCTGCGGCAGATCGAGGCGGCGCATCCGAGCTTTGCCCTCCTCGACGTCAATCTCGGCGCCGAGACGAGCCTGCCGGTCGCCCGACGCCTGATCGCGGCCGGCGTGCCCTTCGTCTTCGCGACGGGCTACGGCGAGAGCTTCCGAATCCCGTCCGAGCTCGGCGCCGTGCCGATGATCAAGAAGCCCTACACCGCGGATACCCTACGCCGGGCCCTGGCGAGCACGCCCCCCCGGGACTAGCCCGGCGCCTGCGCCGCCTCGAACAGCGCGAAGGCACGTTGCGCACCACGGATCGCGGCGGCGTGATCCGCGACCGGGCGCGTCCCGAGCCAAGTCGCGAAACTCGGCCAGAGGCGGAGCCCCGCGCCGTGCCGGAGGAAGCGGGCGTTCCCGTGGACCAGCGGGTCCGGGCTCGCCAGGACCTGACGGAGCAGAACCTGGCCGCCGAGGCGCGAACCTTCCAGAACGTAGAGGAGACCGGGCGCCTCGGCGCTCGACAAGGTGGGGGGCAGGGGGGCGGGCGCGACCTCCGGAGGGGAAATCGCCAGCCCGGACAGGTCGGCCTGCAGGACCGTGGACCGGCGGCGGGCCGCCCAGTCCGGCGGCAGGTCGGCGGCATCGGCCCCGTCGAGCCAGGTCTCGATCTGCGCGAAGGGGTCACGCATCGCCGACAGGAAGCGCACATAATCGGCTCGCCGACTCAGGTCGTAGGCGACGAACCCCGCATCGAGGCGCCGATGGGCCGCATCGGTCTCGGCGCGCAGGGCGAAGCGAAGATCGCGCGGTGCATCCGCACCACCCCGCCGCGGCTCCGGATCTCCCGCGTCGACGGACCCCCTGGCCGTCCCATCCATACCGCGTTTCCCTGTTATTTGGCCCCGTCGCCGTTCTTAGCCGATCTCGGGCCCCCGCCAAGGACTTATCACAGGGTACCTGCACGACCCCGGCTCGCTCTCGCGGCCCGGTCCGCAACGCTGAAGGCCCAGGATCGACCATGTGGCTCCTCTACGGTTTCGTCCTCCTAGCCGGCATCGCGAACGCAGTGCAGTCGGGCGTGAACGCGACGCTCTCCAAGAACCTGGCGCAGCCCTTCGCCGCAGGCATCGTCGTCTCGCTGGCCGGGGGCGCGACCCTCCTCGCCCTCGGCCTGGTCCTCGGTCGTTTCGCCTTTCCGAGCCTCGGCGACATGCGGGCCGTGCCGCTCTGGGCCTGGTTCGGCGGCGTGGTCGGGGCGCTCCTCATCCTGTCCCAGCTGTTCGCCGCGCAGCAGATCGGGGCCGCGCCCTATCTGGGGCTTCTCATCACCGCCGGCGTCATCACCTCCATCCTGCTCGACCATTTCGGCTGGATCGGGTTCGAGCAGCATCCCCTCACCCTCTGGCGCGCGCTCGGGGGCGTGCTGATGATCGGCGGTATCGCCCTGGTGGCGCTGTTCTGAACCGACGGACGCTTGTCATCGGCGCGTGGAACCGCGATGCCTGCCGCGGCGTCGATGCCGCGCCCCGCAACGATCCCGTCCGTGTCCAGAGCCCCCAATGAACATCTTCCAGGACATCGTCAGCCGCTTCAGCCAGACCGTGACGGCCTATGCCGGCGATACGGTCCTCATGCAGGCGATGGTCTCCGCCGCCGCCAACGTGATGGTCGCGGACGGGGAGATCGCCAGCGCGGAATTCGATACGGCGCTGGCCGGCCTGCAGGCCAATCCCATCCTCGAGAAGGGCTACGACCGGCTGATGCTCGAGAGCGAACTCTACGACGGGATCGCCCGTGCCCGGACCCGGGCGGGCCGGGCCGAGAACCTGCGCCGCGTCGCCGCCATCGAGGGCCGGGGGCAGGAGGAGCGCGAAGCGACATTCCTGATCGCGGCGGACGTGGCCGACCTCGACGGCATCGCCGACGTGGAGGCGCAGGCCCTCGAGGAAATCGCCACCGCGCTGGGCCTGGACCGGGCCGCGTTGCTGGCCGCATCCCCTGTCCGACGCCCGGTTCCGTAGCGTGCCGGAGCGCCTTGTCCCGCAAAGCCCTTGATCAAAGGACGGCAAGCCTCTAAGCGGGCCCCCGTCTTTCGCCCGGCTCGACAACGCGTCGAGCGACAGCCCGGGCGACCGCTCGTGTGAGCTTGCCGCAGGAAAGAGACGATGGCCAAAGAGAAATTCGCGCGTACGAAGCCGCACTGCAACATTGGCACGATCGGTCACGTGGATCACGGCAAGACGTCGTTGACGGCGGCGATCACGAAGGTTCTGGCCGAGACGGGCGGAGGATCACGAAGGTTCTGGCCGAGACGGGCGGACTCTGGGGCGACGCGGCCCTGGCGGCGGGCCGCGACAGCACCACG
>NZ_LMRM01000013.1:0-91259 GCF_001426045.1 Methylobacterium sp. Leaf94 | reverse complement strand
GGGGGGGGGACACGCGCACGCTGCGGGCGCGGCCTCGTCGTGCCGCCTACTTCGCGGCCGCCGTCTGGTACTCGCCGACGTTCGGGTCGTCGTAGGGGCCCTTGCCGCCCAGCGAGAACACCATCACGCCGCCGCCCATCTGGGTGTAGTTGGCGAGCTTCTTGAAGGCGCCCACCGCGCCGAGGCCGGCGGTCGGGTCCTGCAGGTCGAAGACCAGGCCGACGCCCGGCCAGCCGCCGACGCCGTAGTAGATCGCCACGTACTGCTCACCCTTGTGGGTGTAGGTGATCGGGTAGCCGATGGCGCCGGAGGGCATCTTGAACTTCCAGAGGAGGTCTCCGGTGTCCGAGTTGCGCGCCTTGATGTAGCCGTCGAGGGTTCCGTAGAACACCAGCCCGCCGGCGGTGGCCGTCGTGCCGCCCCAGACCGCGAAGCGCTCCATCTTCTCCCACTGGAACGCGCCCGTGATGGCGTTGTAGCTCTTGATCTGGCCGAGGCCCTCGTAGTTCTGCCGGTCGCCCTTCGGACCCGGATACATGTTCAGCGTCGCGCCGACGAAGAACTGACCCGCGCGGTAGGGCAGCATGAAGGGCTCCCAATCCATGCAGATGTGGTTGATGCCCATGAAGAACGCCTTGCGCTCCGGATCGTAGGAATCGTGGCCCTGGTTGTGGTAGCCCATCGCCGAGGGACAGATGTCCTTGCCGAGATGGTCCATCCGGGTGCCGTATTCCGGGTCGCGCACCGGCTGGCCGGTCTTCAGGTCCACCGACTTGAAGACGTTGACGGTGTCGTCGATCTTGTTGGCCGAGACCAGCGAACCGTCCGTGCGGTCCAGGGTGTAGACGATGCCGTTCCGGTCCGGATGGGTCAGGAGCTTGCGGTCCTTGCCGTCCTTGTCCTTCTGGTTGGAGAGCATCATCACGTTGACGCCCGCGTAGTCCCACTCGTCGTGCGGGGTCTTCTGGTAGCCGAACTTGGCCTCGCCCGTGTCGACGTCGCGGCCGAAGATCGTCATCGTCCACTTGTTGTCGCCCGGACGCATGGTCTCGTTCCACGGCGCCGGGTTGCCGGTGCCGAAGTAGATCAGGTTGGTGCCGGGATCGTAGGCGTACCAGCCCCAGTTCGTGCCGCCGCCGATCTTCCAGGCATCGCCCTCCCAGGTGGAGGTGCCGAGCCCCTTCTGGCCGTAATGGGCGTTGCGGATGTTGAAGTCGTCGGCCAGCAGCAGGTCCTTGTCCGGGCCGGTGGCGTAGGCGCGCCAGACCTGGGCGCCGGTCTTCACGTCGTAGGCGGTGAGGTAGCCGCGCACGCCGAGCTCGGCGCCGGAGGAGCCGATGATGACCTTGTCCTTGACCACGTAGGGCGCGATCGTCAGCGTCGAGCCGACCTTGATGTCGGAGTTCTCGACCTTCCAGACCGTCTCGCCGGTTTCGGCGTTGAGGGCCATGACGTTGCCGTCGAGGAGCGTCTTGAGGATGAGCGCCGGGGTCTTGCCGTCGCCGGGCCAGTAGGCGAGGCCGCGGTTCACGAGATCGCAGCAGGCCACCGCGCGGGCGGCCGGGTTCTGCTTGGGCTTGTCCTGCCAGAGGATCCTGCCCGGATCGTCGAGGCCCAGCGCGAAGGTGTTGTTGGGGAAGGAGGTGTGGACGTACATCTTCCCGTCCACCACCACCGGGGCGCCCTCGTGGCCGTTGAGCAGGCCGGTGGAGAACGTCCAGGACACCTTCAGGTCCTTCACGTTGCTGGTGTTGATCTGCTTGAGCGGGCTGTAATTGTCCGAGTCGTAGTTCTTGCCGGGCATCACCCAGTTGGCGTCGTCCTTCGCCATCTCGACGAGCTTGTCGTTCGCGGCGGCCATGCTCGGCAGACCCATCGGCGCCAGGGCGCCCAGCGCCATCACCGAGACCGAAGCCAGAAACCTGTTCATCCCAACGTCTCCTACCCTGATGGCCGCGTCCGTCGACCGTCCGGTCCGGCACAGCCTTTGATTTCGCCGGATCAGGACAAGCTCCTGTATTGATCCCAGGAGCCCGTCGCATTCATAAGACTATCTTGAGATATAGAGCTTCTTATGAAAGTTTTATTACTGATCGGCTGGCTATTTATAAAAGCATTTGTCTTTCCCGCTGTCTGCGGCCAGTTGGCACTTTTTTATCGGGATCAATCGGCAATCATTCGGTTGAAATCCGGTATTGAGAACGCTTTGATCCGGCAATCCGATGAATTTCGGCAAGACAATTGACACGGCATCCCCAGTGGAATGATGGTGCCCCCCAGCGGTAGGCTTGGGCGCCCAGAGAGAGACTTGCGATGATGATCCGCTGTCTTAGTATATTATTATGTTGTGCTGTCGGCGCGGCGTCGACCGCCGAGGCCGCGCGCCTGACGCTCGACGATCCGGTGGCGATCTGGTCGCGCACCCCGACCGCCGACCGGGTCGATTTCGCGACCCGGATGGGCAAGGCGTTCTCGAGCCTCTCGCCCCAGCTCGACCGGGACTACTTCGTCCGCTGCCTCGAAGAGACGGCCAACATCGGCAATCCGCGCGAGACCAAGCTGGAGCAGGCGGTGAAGATCTGCGTCTCCGTCCACCAGACCGCCGACGAGTAGGCGCTTGGGCCAGGTACCCTTAGGTCAGGGGAGCAGCGGACCGGTGCGGTCGGGTCGGGCCAGACTCACGCGGACCCGGGTCCCAGGGGGCAGGGCGCTCTGGCGCCTCGCGCTCGCCGGTGCCGGGCTCGTGGGCGCCGGGCTCCTGCACCTCGGCGGGAGCGGTGCGGGTCGGGCGGAGGGTCCGCAGCGATGGGCGGCGCTCTATCCGCAGGACGACCGGCGCGAACTGGCGGGGGCGGACTACGCCCGCTATCCCGGCGCCGGCGTGCTCTACTGCCGGTCGGACGGCATTCCCCGGAAGGCGGCCGCCGCCTGGCTGATCGGCAGCCCGCGCCTCGTGGTCCTGAACGCCCACAACTTCCGCAGCCGGCACCTGGAGCCCACGCGCGACGTCGCCGACTGCTTCTTCCAGATCGGGGGCCGGAACTACGCCTTCGCCCCGGGGACCCTGCGCCTCGGCACCGTGCCGGGGGCGATGTCGCTCCACATCACGGACGACTGGGCCCTGGTCGCGCTGGCGGAGCCGGCCGAGGGCGTGCGCCCGCAGCCGGTACCGGCCTTCCCCGACCTGCCGACCGGGTCCGTGCCGGTCCCGGTCGTCATGGTCTCCCCCGGCGGCCACGCGAACTATCCCGGCCAGAGCAGCCTCGAGCCCTGCACGATCCACCGGATCGACCCGCCGAGCGAGGACGCGATCCGGGGCGTCCGGCACGATTGCAACAACGGCTATGGCGGCTCCGGTTCGGGCCTGTTCGACGCCGAGGGCCGCCTCCTCGCCCTGCACAGCGCCTCCCTGTCCATGAACTCGCGCCGGGCCTTCGACATCGAGTACCATTACGGCTCGGCCCTGCTGTTCGAGGGCGGGCTCACGGATGCCATCCGGGCGCGCCTCGCCGCCGATCCGACGGTTCGCTGACCGGCGGGCGGAGCGGAGGGCGCGGCGGCCGTTGGGGTCGCGTTCCGCGCCGGCACCGGTTTCTTCCCGCACCGCCATGCCCCCGGGTTTCCATGCCCCCGGGGTTCCATGCCCCCGGGGTTCCATGCCGCGCTTCGCTCGACCGCCACCCGGTTCCCGGCCGCGTATCCCACCGCACCGGCCATTGAGGCACGCGACGCAAGGCCCGATACGGAACCGAGAGGCGCTCCGACCCAGACGACGCCCATCGCCGAACGACCGCGTTCGAGACGCCCCGGTTTGGCCACCCACGGCGGGGTCGGGACCCGCCGGTCCGCTCGATGACCGGATGGGCTGGACGTGCCCTGGTCCGCTGCCAGACGGCGACGCATATAGGCGGAGGTCGCGGCCGTTTTCCGCGCCCGGAAGGATCCATGACCCATCGTATCCTGGTCACCGGCGCCAGCGTTGCCGGTTCAGCCCTCGCCTGGTGGCTCGCGCGCCTGGGAAACGAGGTCACGGTGGTGGAGCGCGCGCCCGCGTTCCGGGACGGGGGTCAGAACATCGACGTGCGTGGCGTCGGCCGCGCGGTGTTGCGCCGGATGGGACTGGACGAGACCGCCCTCGAACAGGGCACGGGAGAAACGGGGACGGCTTGGGTCGACGGCGACGGCCGGATCGTCGCGACGTTCATGACCGACGACCTCGGCGGCGACGGGCCGACGGCCGAGATGGAGATCCTCCGCGGGGACCTGGCGCGTCTCCTGTTCGACGCGGCGCGGGACACCGTAAGCGTCCGTTTCGGCGACAGCATCACGGGCCTCCACGAGGACGGCGACGCCGCGACCGTGACGTTCGCCAGCGGCCTCACGGAGCGGTACGACGCCGTCGTGGTCGCGGAGGGCGTGGGCTCGGCGACGCGCGAACTCGTCTTCCCCGGGGAGAACGACCCGCGCTGGATGGATCTGACCATCGCCTACTTCACCGTTCCGCGGGTCGCCGACGATGATCGGCTGTGGCGCTGGTACAATGCGCCCGGGGGCCGGAGCGTGTCGCTGCGCCCCGACCGGAAAGGCACCACGCGGGCGATGCTGTCCCTCCAGCAGCCGCCCGCGGGCGAGCAGGCCTGGGATGTCCGCCGACAAAAGGCCTTCCTGCATGAGCGGTTCGCCGATGCCGGCTGGCAGGCCCGGCGCGTCCTGGCGGGCCTGGACACCACCGAGGACTTCTACTTCGATGTCCTGCGGCAAGTGCGAATGCCGCGTTGGTCGAAGGGCCGCATCGCCCTGACGGGGGACGCCGCTTGGTGCGCCACGCCGCTCGCCGGCATCGGCACCACCCTGGCCATCACCGGCGCCTTCGTCCTCGCCCAGGAGCTGTCGCGGACCTCCGATGTCCGGGCCGGCTTGGCCGCCTACGAGCGGGCCATGCGTCCGATGGTCGAGGCGGGCCAGGGCGTTCCGAAGATCGCGCCCCGGTTGGCGAACCCGCAGAGCCGGCTCGGGATCCGGCTGCTCCATGGCGCCCTGCGCGTGGCCAGCACGCGCTGGGTTCGTCGGGCTTCGGGAACGCTGTTCGCGCGTCCCCCGAAGGCGCCCGATCTCTCGGCGTACGACCGTCCGGTGCGTTGAGGCCCCAACCGGACGGTCCCATTCCAGCCCGCGCCTCCGGTGTCTGACGGCCGAGGCAGGGCCGCCTTCGGGACGCGCGCTTCCACGTCAGAGCGCGCGCTTCGGCTTCAGAGCGCGCTTCGGCATCAGCATGTGCACGCCCTTGTTGCCGTCCACCGTCTGGGTGATGCGCAGGTTCCCGGCCAGCGAGCAGAGCATGTAGGCCTGGTTGCGGGTCAGGTCCGTGCGGTCGCAGACGTGGCGCACCATCTCGCGCACGGCCTGGCGCATCGCCTCGTCCAGGCTCTCGTGCAGGCCGATCGACATCAGGTCCGTGGGCGTCTCGGCGAAAGGCCACGCGTAGCCGAGATCCTTGCGCACGGTGAGGCGGACCGTGCCGGTGAGGCCGGTCTCCAGGGCCGTGATGCAGACCTCGCCGTCGCCCTGCACGCCGTGTCCGTCGCCCGCGTAGAAGCCGGCGCCCGGGTTATAGACCGGCAGGTACAGGGTGGTGCCGACCCGGAGCTCCTTGTTGTCCATGTTCCCGCCGAACCCGCGCGGGACCGGGGTTCCGACCCGCCCCCAGGCGGCGGGGGGCGCCGTGCCCATGATGCCGAAGAACGGATCGAGGGGGAGTTCCGTGCCCCAGGGCAGCACGGCGACGCCGCGGGCGAGGTCGATGTCGGGGTGGATGGTCTCGTAGTCCGTGAACTCGTCCGGCAGGGTGCCGAGGAGCGGCAGGATCGCCACGAAGCCCCAGTCCATGCGGACCTTCAGGTCCAGGATGTCGACCTGGAGCACGTCGCCGGGCTCGGCACCGCGCACGTGGACGGGTCCGGTGACGAAGTGGGGGCCGGGCCCCTGCGCCAGGGTGTCGAGGGCGAGCCGGTAATCCGCGGGCACGCGGGCGGGATCGGGATGAAGCGTTTCCCGTCCGCCGGCCGGGAACGAGTGCAGCGTCACGGTATCGCCGGAGGCCACCTCCAGCACGGGGGGCAGGGTGGCGTCGAAGTAGCCCAGCACCATGCTCTCGGGGGTCGCGGGAATCTCGTGATGCATCGACATGCGGGCTCCTGGGTCGGGGGGGGTCAGACGGCGATGTGCCGGGAAACGGCGTCGTGGTTCAGGTCCTGGCGCAGGCCCTGCTCCACCACGGCGCCGCGGGAGAGAACCACGAAGGCGTCGGCGAGGCGGATCGCGAAGGCGAGGTACTGCTCCACCAGGACGACGGTGATGCGGCCCTGGAGCCCCGCGATCACGGCCTCGATGGCGGCGACGATCGAGGGCTGGATGCCCTCGGTCGGTTCGTCGAGGAGCAGGATGCGGGGCCGCGTCGCCAGGGCCCGGGCCATGGCGAGCTGCTGCTGCTGGCCGCCGGAGAGGTTGCCGCCCGGGCGGTGCCAGAGCTCGCGCAGGGCCGGGAACAGCGCGACGGCCTCGTCGACGGCGCCGCTCCGGTCCAGGCCGTGCGCCCGGGCGGCGACCCGGAGGTTCTCCGCGACGCTGAGGTCGGCGAAGATCTCCCGGCCCTGCGGCACGAGGGCGAGGCCGGAGCGCGCCCGCCGGCCGGGGGACCACCGCGTGAGGTCCACGCCATCGAGGGCGACCGTCCCCCGCGTCGCCGGGATCAGGCCGGCGAGGCAGCGCAGCAGGGTGGTCTTGCCGGCCCCGTTGCGGCCGAGCACGGCAAGGCAGGTGCCGGGCGCGACATGGAATCCGACGGTCCGGAGCACCTGGGCGCTGCCGTAATGCTGGTCGAGCCCCGACACCGTCAGGCCGGCCGGAGGAGCGGGGGATGGGTTGAGGGCTGGCGTCATCGGCCGAGGAACACCTCGATTACGCGGGCATCGGCGCGGGCCCCCGCCATGGCGCCCTCGAACAGGGTCCGGCCCTCGTGCAGCACCGTGACCCGGTCGGCCACCGCCTCGACGAAGGCCATGTCGTGCTCGATCACCAGGATGGCCCGGTCGGGCCGGCGCAGGGCGCCGATGAGGTCGGCGGTGCGCGCGGTCTCGTCGTCGGACAGCCCCGCCACCGGCTCGTCGAGGAGGAGGACCCGTGGTTCGGAGGCCAGCACCATGCCGATCTCGAGCCATTGCTTCTCGCCGTGGGCGAGGGCGCCGGCCGGCACGGCGGCGCGCGCTTCGAGGCCGGTCTCCGCCAGGGCCCGGGCGAGGCGGGCCGGCCGCTCCCGCGCCGGGCAATCGGGGCCGCAGCCGAGGGCGAGGTTCTCGCGCACCGTCAGGGCCGGGAAGACGCTGGGCTTCTGGAACTTGCGGCGCACCCCCGCCCGGGCGATCTCGGCCTCCGACGCTCGGGTCAGGTCGCGCCCGTCATCGAGGCGGATGCGCCCGGAACGCGGGCGGGTGATCCCCGTGATCGCATCGAGCAGCGTGGTCTTGCCCGCCCCGTTGGGGCCGATCACCGCGCGGACCTCGCCCGGATCGACGGCGAGGGAGAGGCCGTCCAGGGCCCGGAAGGCGCCGAACACGACCGTGAGGCTGTCGATGACGAGGGCGCTCACGGCCGCGATCCCGCGCGCCGGAGCCAGGTCGGCGTCAGCCGGAGCGCGGCGAGGTCGAGGAGGCCGTTGGGCAACCCGAGGACCACCACGAGGACGAGGCCGGAGAGGATGAAGGGCCAGGCCTCCGGCATCGCCGCGCTGAGCCAGACCTTGAGGGCGTTGACCGCCACCGCGCCGATCACGGCGCCCCCGAGCCGGCCCAGCCCGCCGATGGCGACCCAGACCGCGATCTCGATGGAGAGGTCGGGGCTGAGCACCCGTGGATTGATGATGCCGACCTGGGGCACGTAGAGGAGGCCGGCCAGCGCCGCGATGACGGCCGAGAGGCACCAGATCCCGAGCTTGAGGCGCGTGGTGCCGTAGCCGAGGGTGCGCAGCCGCGCCTCGTCGTCCCGGCAGGCCAGCATGCGGCGCCCCAGCGGGCTCGCCACCAGGACCCGCGCCCCGACGAGCACGGCCGCGAGGCACAGGAGCGTCGCGACGGCGAGACCGGTGACGACCCCGGGCGCGCCCATGGGCCAGCCGAACAGCCGCGAGAACCCCGTCATGCCGTTGTTGCCGCCCAGACCGGTATCGTTGCGAAACATCAGCAGCATGGCGACGTAGACCAGGGCCTGGCTGATGATCGAGAAGTAGACGCCGTTCACCCGCGAGCGGAACGAGGCGAGGCCGAACACGAAGGCGACGGCCGCCGCCAGTCCCAGCGCCAGGGCGAGGGCGTAGGGCGCGCTGGTCAGCCCGGTCCAGTAGGCCGGCAGGCTCTTCCAGCCCATGAACTGCATCAGGTCCGGGGGTGTGCCCGTGACCGCGTAGGCATGGGCCAGGAGGTGCATCGCGCAGACGTAGCCGCCGATGGCGAAGAACAATCCGTGCCCGAGGCTGAGGATGCCGAGATAGCCCCAGACGAGGTCGAGGGAGACGGCGAGGATCGCGAAGGCCGCCAGTTGCCCGACCAGGTTGACGAGGTAGGGGGCGGGCTGGAGCAGCACGAGGGCGAGGGCCGCCGCCAGGACGAGGCCGACGAGGCCCGCGAGCAGCGGGTCGCCCCCGAGGCTCGGGCCGGGCCGTCGGGCCGCCGGCACGCCGGGCGACAGGTCGAGGGCGCCGCTCATCGCCGACGCCGCACGGCGAACAGGCCCTCGGGGCGGCGCTGCAGGAACAGGATGATGCCGGCGAGCACGATGACCTTGGCGGCCACGGCCCCGTAGAGGGGCTCGATGAGGACGTTGGCGCCCCCGATGCCCAGCGCCGCGACCAGGGTGCCCACCACGGTGCCGACGCCGCCGAGCACCACCACCATGAAGCTGTCGACGATGAAGGTGGCGCCCATCCCGGGATTCACGCTGTAGATCGGGCAGAGGGCCACGCCGGCGAGGCCGGCGAGCCCCGAGCCGAAGCCGAAGGCGAGCCGGTCGACCCGCCGGGTGCGGATGCCGAGGCAGGCGGCCATGTCGCGGTTCTGCGTCACCGCGCGGATGTCGAGCCCGAGCGGCGTCCGCTTCAGGATGACGAGGGTCAGCACCAGGGTGACGGCCGCGAAGGCGATGGCGAACAGGCGGTTCCAGGTGACCACGAAGTCGGCATAGAGGGGCACGCCGCCGCTGACGTAGGGCGGCATCGCGAATTGCAGGTTCTGCGATCCCACCGCGACCCGGACCCCGTTGATGAGGAGCAGACTCACCGCCCAGGTGGCGAGCAGGCTCATCAGCGGGCGCCGGTAGAGGTGGCGCAGGATCAGGGCCTCGATGGCGATGCCGACTCCCGCCGCGGCCAGGAACGCGACGGGAATCGCGGCGAGGAGGTAGGCGTCGAGCCAGGCGGGCGGTGCGAGCCGCCGGAAGGCTTCCTGCACGCCGTAGGTCGCGTAGGCGCCGATCATGATGAACTCGCCCTGGGCGAGGTTGATGACGCCCATCAGCCCGAAGATGATCGCCAGGCCCGCCGCCGCCATGAACAGGATGCTGGCGAAGCTCAGGCCGTTGTAGAGCACCGCCAGACCGTCCCCGATCGACACCGCCCGCGCGACGCGGGCCAGGGCGGCGTCGAGGGCGCCGCGAAAGGCGGGATCGCTGCCGTAGGCGGGATCGGCCTTGAGGGCGGACAGGCGGGAGAGGGCGGCGCCCGAGGGCGATTCCGAGACGGCCCGGATCGCCCCGAGGCGGCGCGCCGGATCGGCGGAGGACAGGGCGGCGGATTGCGCGAGCGCCGCGAGGCTTACCTTGAGGCCGGGATCCGTCTCGGCGGAGGCCGCGCGCAGGAGGAGGGCTTCCGGCACGCTGGTGATCCGGCGCTCCAGGGTGGCGAGGCCGGCCCGGCGTGCCGCGACGCCCGACCCGGTCAGCAGCGACGCCGCTCCGGAGGCGGTCTCCGCGAGGGCGCGCTGGCGCAGGCCGAGCACCGGCGCGCGGCCGCCCGCGACCGGGCGCACCGTCCCGGTGGCCGCGTCGCGGCCGTCGGCGGCACCGGCCCGGTCGAGGAGCAGGGCGGACCCGCCCAGGCAGGTCAGACGCCGGTCGAGGAGGGCGCGCAGGACCGTGCCGGCCCAGGCGACGTCGCCGGACTCCGCCTCCGCCGAGGCGTGGAGGACCCCCTCCACCGCCGTGCCCTGTGCCGCGCCGTCGCCGCAGAGGGCGGTGGTGAAGGCGCCCCGATCGAGGGGCGCTCCGGCCGCGAGGGCCGGCGACGCCACCAGGCTCGCGGCCCACAGCAGGAGGGCGACCAGGCCGAACCGTCCCGGACCCTCAACCATACGGGCTGAACGGCACGGGCTTGGGGGCATCGGGCGATTGCCAGAGGATGTCGAAGCCCTGCTTCTCGTTGACCGAGCCGATGAAGACGCCCCGGGCGACGTAGTTGTTCTCGCCGCCCATGGTCAGGGTGTAGCCGGACGGGTCGGCGAAGCGGAGGCCGGGGAAGGCCTTGCGCACCTCCGGGACGTCGAAGCTGCCGGCCTTGGCGGCGGCGAGCGCCCAGAGCTGGACGCTGTCATAGGCCGAGACCATGGGGTCGATGACCGTGTCGGCGCTGAAGGGCACGCCCTTGGCCTTCACGTAGGCCGCCCACTCGGACAGGAACGTCGTGTTCGCCTCGGCCTTGGCGGCCTGGAGATAGGCCCAGCAATTGAGGTGGCCGACGAGGGGCGCGGTGTCGAGGCCCTCGAGGTCCGCCTCCACCATGTCGAGGCCGAGGATCGGCACGTCGGTGGCGCGGATGCCCTGATTGGCGAATTCGCGCAGGAAGTCGGGAATCGAGGAGCCGACCACCGTGAGGACCACGATGGGCTGGCCGCCGGGCTGGGCGGCGAAGCTGCGGATCTGGTTCACCAGGGTCTGGAAGTTGGAGAAGCCCAGGGGCACGTATTCCTCGCGCCACGCGGTCTCGGGCACGCCCTTGGAGGTCCAGTAGGCCTTGAGCTGCTTGTTGATGGTCCGCGGCCAGACGTAGTCCGAGCCGACCATGAAGAACCGCTTGGCCCCGACGCCCTCCGCACCCATGAGGTAATCGACCGCCGGCAGCACCGAGCTCGCCGGGGGCGAGTTCACGTAGACGACGTTCTTCGAGTTCTCGTCGCCCTCGAAGTGGAGCGGATAGAAGAGCAGCCCGTCATTCTGCTCGACCACCGGCAGCACGGACTTCCGGGAGACCGAGGTCCAGCAGCCGAACAGGGCGGCGACCTTCTCCTGCTGCAGCATCTGTCGGCCGATCTGCGCATAGAGCGGCCAGTCGGAGGCGGGGTCCGAGGTCACCACCTCGATGCGACGCCCGTTGACGCCGCCCTTCGCGTTGAGGCCGTCGGCGGCCATCCGCACCACGTGGTTCAGGCGGCCCTCGATGTTCGCCATGGTGCCCGAGGACGAGAACAGGCACCCGAGCTTGACCGTGTCGGTGGCCCAGGCCGGGCGGATGAGGGCCGGGGCGGACAGGGTCGCCGCCGTTCCCAGGAAGCCGCGTCTCGTGAATCCGACCATCGCTCTCGCCTCGTTCCGTGACCGGCGGATTGTCCGAGTTGAGCGTCCGGGGAGGAAGGCCAAATAGGCTGCAGAGCGGCTGCGGCTTGCGTAAAACCACGGCGTTCCGCCCACGACGCGTGCGCCGCTGCAGATCAAACGTCAAAATTCGCACGCCGCACCGCGCAGCACGTCTGTCCGCGCCCCTCGGCCGACGGTGCGTTTCTTGCTGGACCGCCTCCTCGGATACCGACTCGATTGGCTGATGCGCATGCGTCGATCCCGACATACCGATCAAGAGATCGCGTTCCTCCTGCGGGAGGCCGCGAATGGCACCGCCATCGCGGCCATCTGCACGGCCGCGCACGTCTCCGTCGGCACGTTCTACCGCTGGCGCCGACGCTTCGGCGGCCTGTCGCCGGCCGGCGTCACCCGCCTCGGGGACGTCGAGCGCGAGAACGCGCGCCTGCGGAGCGAGATCACCGCGTTGCGGCAGGCGCTCCGCGCATCGGCGTCGGCCGGGCGGGACCATGGCCCCCCGCCACGCGGGACCCCGATGCCCGGATCGGCCGTTCCGTCGACCGGCTTCCGGGGCGGCCACGCCTCGGTCGGACGCTATGCCGGCCTCAGGACCGCGACCTGACACCCGAACGGCGGGAAACGGGGCCGGCTCTACCGGGCCGCGCCGATGCGGACGGCGATCGTGGCGGACGGGATCGGTGGGCAGATCCCGCACGGGCCATCCCGGCGAGACGGCACCGCCCGGCCGGGGTGAACCAGGCCCGGTGGCGGGGGCAGAACAGGCGGCGGGCGGCGAAGACCCGGTGGGAGAAGGGGCTGCCATGCCCGACATCGACCCGCAGGCCGCCCTCCATCGCCGCCCGGATGATCGTGTTGGCCTCCTCGCCCATGGAAGAGGCCGCGCGCCAGGCCCACGACGCGCCCCTCGAACCGCTCGCGGGCCACGAGGGGGAGACCCTGATCCGGCTGATGACGACGATCACGGCAGCCCATCAGCCGCGGCACGGCGGCGATGGCGTGGCGATCTGAGGCGGCGCACGACCGGCCCGTGTCGACCCGTCACCGTCCCGGATCGGGCTGTCCGGCGCCCCGGGGCCGCCACCCCGCGATCGCCGCGCGCCGGGCTCGGTCCCGGAAGGCCGGCCGGGTCGGAATCGGCGAGCCCTCTCAGCGGCGCTCCTCGCGCAGGTGGGCGACGCCGAGGGCCCGCGGCTCCAGGCTGCGGCCGTCCTGGCGCAGGCAGATCCAGATCATCACCGCGAGGGTGGCGAGGTAGGGCGTCATCAGGACGAGATATTGCGGCAGGGCGACGCCGATGGCGGCGATGCGGGGGATCAGCGCCTCGATGCCCCCGAACAGGAGGGCGCCCCCGAGCGCCCGCCAGGGCTGCCAGCGGGCGAAGATGACGAGGGCGACGGCGATCCAGCCGCGCCCGCCGCTCATGCCCTCGACCCAGATCTTGGCGACGCCCACCGAGAGATAGCCGCCCGCGAGGCCGACCAGCGCCGAGCCGAGGGCGATGGCCCCGTACCGGGTCAGGGCGACGCGGATGCCGGCGGCATCGGCCGCGTCGGGGCCGTCGCCGACGGCCCGCAGCCGCAGCCCGAACATCGTGCGGTCGAGGACGTAGGCGACGAGGGCGACGAGGGGCACCGTGGCGAAGACCAGGGGATCGTGCTGGAACAGGATCGGCCCCAGCACCGGGATGTCGGCGAGCGATCCCAGGGGAACGGTGTGCAGGCCCTCCACGGGCCGGCTGGTCCAGCCCGCGCGCGTCGCGATCACCCCCGTCATGCCCTGCGCCAGGAAGACCAGGGCGAGGCCGCCGATGACCTGGTTGACCCGCAGCGTCACCACGAGGAGCGCGTAGACCAGCGAGAGCGCCGCCGCCGCGAGCGCGGCCACGGTGAGCGCGAGGAGGGGGTAGTCCCCGACCCCGAGCAGAACGCCGATGCCGCTCATGGCGCCGATGAGCAGGAAGCCCTCCGCGCCCAGGGAGAGCACGCCCGCCTTCTCGGTGATGATGAGCCCGAGCGCGGCCAGCGCATAGGGCAACGCGAAGGTCGGTACGTTGGCCAGCCAGTTGACGAGGAAATCAAACATCGGGGCGCCTTCCCGGCACCCACCGCACGCGGTGCCGCAAAAAGAAGTCGGAGGCGGCGACGCCGATCACGATCACCGCCTGGATGAGCTGCACCATCGCGCTGGGGATGCCGTAGAACACCTGCAGGCTCTGCCCGGCCACGTAGAGCACGCCGACCAGCACCGCGGTCACGAAGGTGGCGAGGGGGTTGTTGCGGGCCAGGAACGCGATGAGGATGCCGGAGAAGCCGTAGCCGTTGAAGAACGACTGGGTCAGCCGGTACTCGACGCCCGCGCAGATGCTGAAGCCGGCCAAGCCCGCCAGCGCCCCCGAGAGCAGGGCGGCGGCCAGCATCACCCGCGTCATCGGCAGGCCCTGGCCTTCGCCGAGGCGCGGATTGGCTTCGGCCACCCGGGAGAGGAACCCGAAGCGGCTGACGTTCAGGAGCCACCAGCACAGGAGGGTGAGGAGGCCCGCCAGCGGCAGGGCCCAGGTCAGGTCCCCCCAGCCGAGACTGCCCAGCCGCTCGGCGAGGTCGTACTGCTTGGAATTGGGGAAGCTGCTCACCGGGTCCTGCCAGGGTCCGTAGAGCAGCTGCAGCAGCCCGTTGAACGCGACGTAGTTCAGCAGCAGCGTCGAGATGACCTCGTTCAGTCCGATGCGGATCTTCAGCACGGCCGGGATCAGGACCCAGGCCATCCCGGCCAGGGCCGCCGCCAGCATCATGAGGCCGAGCCGCACGGGGGCCGGCCCGACGTCGTGGATCGCGATCGCGGTGGCCGCGATGGCGCCCAGGATCATCTGCCCCTCGATGCCGATGTTCCAGAACCGGACGCGAAAGGCGACGGCCGCCGCGAGCCCGACGATGGCGAGGGGGCCCGCCTGGACCAGCACCGCCGCCAGGCTGCCCCGGCTGGTCACCATCACGATCACGAATTCCTGGAGGAGATCCGAGAGGCCGACGCCGGAGGCGACCAGGATGGCGGTCGCGAGCCCCATCCCGACGACGAGGCCGCAGGCCAGGACCACGCCCTGATACCAGCGAGGGACGTGCTGCCGGATCTCGACCGTGATGCGGCCGCGCCCGGGCAGCCTGGGGCCCGGCCGCTGGGGGGCGGTAGACAGGAGGGGCATGGAACGAGCCTCAGGCATGGTGCACCATGGCGGCGCCGATGGCCTGCCGGTCGGCGGGCGCGTCGAACTCGCGAACGATCCGGCCCCGGCTCATCACGCCGATCCGGTCCGACATCAGCATCACCTCGTCGAGATCCTCGCTGATCAGGAGCACGCCCGCGCCCGCGTCGCGGGCCTCGCGCAGGCGCCGGTGGATGTCGGCCGTCGCCCGCACGTCGAGGCCGCGCGCCGGAGAGTGGGCGAGGACGACGCGGGGCCGGCCGGCGAATTCGCGGGCGATGACGAGCTTCTGCGCATTGCCGCCCGAAAGCAGGCCGGCCTTCTGGCGGGGGCTGCGGGCGCCCCGGATGTCGAAGGCCGCGATGGCGGCCTCGGTCGCGGCCCGGATCGCGGCGCGATCGACCCGCAGCCAGCCGCCGAAGCGCCCGGAGGCCAGGCCGCCCACCGCATAGTTCTCGGCGACCGAGAGGTCGCCGGCCAGGCCGTAGACCTGCCGGTCCGCCGGGATCGCGGCCAGTCCCCGCGCCCGGCGCAGCTTGGGACCGGCGCCGGTGACGTCGTCGCCCGCGAGCGCGATGCGCCCGGTCCCGGCGCGCCGGACCCCCATGAGGATCTCGGCGAGCTCGGTCTGACCGTTCCCGCCGACGCCGGCGAGGCCGTAGATCTCCCCCGCGCGGATCGTGAGGTTCAGGCCGTACAGGGTCTGCAGCCCGTCGGACCGGGTGCCCGCGAGACCCTCGACCGCGAGCACCGGGCCTTCGATCCGGGTGGCGGGGCAGTGCACCGGGTTCGCCGTGGCGCCGACCACCAGGGTGGTGAGCTCGGCCGCCGAGAGGCTCGCCGGATCGGCACTCGCCACGATGCGGCCGCCGCGCATCACGGTGACGCGGTCGGCATGGCGCTGCACCTCGCCGAGCTTGTGGGTGACGAGGACGACGGCCGCGCCCTGGCGCGCCAGGGCCCGCATGGTCGTGAGCAGCGCCTCCGCCTCGCGGTCGGTGAGCACGGCGGTGGGCTCGTCGAGGATGAGGATGCCGGCGCCGGCCACCAGCACCTTCAGGATCTCCACGCGCTGCTGCTCGGCCACCGACAGGCTGCCGACCGGCCGCCGGAGATCGACGGCGAAGCCCACCGCCTCGCTCTGCGCGCGGATCGCCGCCTCGACCTCGGCGAGACCGGCGCCGTAGCGGGCGGCCCCCTGCGCCAGCAGGATGTTCTCCACGGCGGTAAAGGCTTTGACGAGCTTGTAGTGCTGGTGGACCATGCCGATCCCGAGCCGCCGGGCCTCGACGGGGCCGGTCAACGAGACCTCGCGGCCCCGCACGCGGATGCGGCCCTGGTCGGGCCGGTAGAGCCCCGCCGCCACGTTCATCAGGGTGGATTTGCCGGCGCCGTTCTCGCCCAGCAGGGCGTGAACCTCGCCGGATTCCACCGCGAAATCGGCCTTGGCGAGCGCCTGAAAGCCGTCGAAGGTCTTCGAGACGCCGAGGAGTTCGAGGGCCATGCCCATCGCTGCACCGTCCATGGGGTTGATCGGTCCGCCGGATCCGCGCGGCCGGCCGGGTGCGAAACCCGGCCGAAGCGCGGTCATTTCTGGGTGGTCACGCCCTTCACGAACCAGTCCATCTTCCAGAGGTCGGCATCGCTCAGGACCTGTCCGGCCGGCACCCGCAGCTTGCCGTCGCGATCGTCGAGGGGGCCGGCATAGATCTGCTTGCCCTCGATGATCGCCTTGCGCTCGGCCAGGATCTCCTTGACCGCCGCCGGAGGCACGGCCGCGCCGCAGCAGGCGATGTCGGTGCCCCCCTTGGCCATGCTCATGAAGGCCCCGTTGGGCGCCGGCACCCAGGTGCCGGCCATGATTTTCCGAATCTCGGGCACCAGGGCCTTGTCCCAGGTCCAGACCGAGGAGCAGATCGTCGCCTTGGGGGCGAATTCCCGCATGTCGCGGTGGTGGCCGGTGCCGTAGATCCCGCGCTCCTGCGCGACGATCTGGGTCGCGGGCGTGTCCACGTGCTGGCCGAGCACGTCGGCGCCCTGATCGACCAGGGCCTCGGCCGCGGCGCGCTCCTTCACCGGATCGTTCCAGATGCCGGTATAGACCACGTTGAGCGTGGCGTTGGGGTTCATCTTCCGGGCGCCGAGCTCGTAGGCGTTGATCGTCCAGTTCACGACGCCGAAGGGATTGGCCGCCACGAACCCGAGCTTGCCGGTCTTGGACACGGCGCCCGCGGCCATGCCGCAGAGATACTGGCTCTCGTAGGTGCGCCCGTAGACCGATTCGAGGTTCGGCCCGTTGGTGGTGCCCGACAGGTTGAGGAAGGCGACGTCGGGATACTTCTCGGACAGTTCCTTGAAGGTGTCGGAATAGCCGAAGGCGGTGCCGATGATGATGTTGTAGCCGCGCTTGATGAAGAGCTCGACCACGGGCCGGATCGCCGTGGCGTTCTCCTTCACCCCGTCCACCGCCGGGATCTTCATGTCCAGCGCCGCTTCCATCTTCACGCGGGCCTCATCGGCGGCCTGCGACCAGCCGCCGTCGTTCTTCTGCCCGAAGATCACCATGGCGACCTTGGGTTCGTCCTTCAGCTTGAAGGGCGCGGCCACGGCCGGCAGGGTGGGGAGGGCCGCGAGGCCTACGGCCAGCAGCGATTTCAGGAACGGTCGGATCATGGCTTCGTGTTCTCCGTCATGAGCGGCCGCAATCGGCGGGCACAGGGAAGGTCGTGCGCGCGCCGCCGTCTGCGTGGCGCGCGCGGGTGTGGTCACGGCACGGTGTCGATCCGGAAGGCGTCGCCTTCGGGGTCGCGCGGGACGGGGTGCTCCCCGTCGCGGTCGGGCAGCACGTCAGGCCGCCTTGTCGACCTTGCCGAAGGTCGTCTGCTTGACGAACTTCGCGCGCAGGTGATCCCCGGAGGACACCGGGGCATACTTCGCCGGATGCTCGGCGTCCTGGCAGGTGGGCAGGCAGGCGACGTCGGCGTCGTAATTCGGCTGGTGGAAGAACACGATCGACAGGCGGTCGACGTTGTCCTCCGATCCGAACGCGGGATTGACCACCCGGTGCATCGTCGAGGACCAGGTATCGTTGGTCCATTGCTGCATCAGGTCGCCGATGTTGACGATGAAGGTGCCGGGAATGACCGGCACGTCGACCCACGCGCCGAGCTTGTTCTTGACCTGCAGGCTCTTGTCACCGAGTTCCTTGCGCAGGATCGTCATGCTGCCATAGTCGGAATGGGCACCGGCGCGGAGCTGACCGGGCAGCGGCGCGCTGGTCTGAGCCGGGTAGCGCAGCACGCGCATCATCGAGATGTTCTTGTCGATGGTCGGGTCGAAGTGGGTCTCGTCGAGCTTCAGTCCCAGCGCGAAGATGCGCATCAGGTCACGGGCGAGCGTGTCGACGGCGCGGAAATACGCGCTCCAGACCTCCTTCAGATCGGCAGGCTCGGCGGGCCAGACGTTCGGCGCGAAGTGCGGACCGGCCGCTTCGCTGGTGTAGTAGGGGTCGCCCGCCGGCACGTCGACGGGGCCGATGGACAGCGACTCCTTGATGTCCGGCGGTGTCGGCTCGTCCAGGCTGAAGGACAGGCCTTCCCCGCCCACGGCGCTGTAGCCCCGGACCTGATCCGGGGCGGGCCGGTCGACAGCGAGCTTCTCCGCATGCGGCCGGTCGAAGAACTGGCGCGACACCGCGTGGGTGCGCGCGATCAGCGCTTCCGAAATGCCGTGGCCGGAGACGACGAGGAAGCCGATGTCGCGGCAAGCCTGGTCGACCTGGGCGGCGACGGCGGCTTTGCCCTCCGGCGTACCCGAGCGGTAGGGGCTGAGATCGATGACGGGAACCTGAAGCAGAGGCATGGCGGCATCCAAAGTTTGACCACCTGGTCCGACATGCCATGGCAACGACCGTGCCAAGCCGGGCCCCGGCGCCACCGGCCGCGTCCTCACGCCGCCCGGACGCGCCAGGCCGCCAGGATCTCGGCGGCCTCCGTGACGAGGCCGAGATGCGTCGCGACGATGCGCAAGGCCGCGTCCTCCAGCGCCGCACTGGTGCCGGCCACGAGGTCGGCGGCCACCACGACGTGGTAGCCGAGGTTCGACGCATCGAAGGCGGAGTTGAGAACGCAGCAGTCGGTCAGGCAGCCGTCGAAGACAACCGTGCGGATGCCGAGGTTCCGCAGAAGAAAGTCGAGGTCTGTCGGGTAGAAGGCCGAGAGCCTCTTCTTGGTTTCGACGATCAGGTCGTCGTCCGTCACCTGGGTGACGAACGCGTTCCAGCGCGTCCCCTCGATCGCATGCTCGTCGGCGTTCGGGATTTCGCCCACATGCAGGGGGAAGACGAGGCGCCAGGCCGCCTTGAGGCCGTTGACGTCGTCGACTCCGCCCCGACGCAGCTTGCTCCGGACGTGGATGATCCGGATGCCGGCCGCCCGCGCGGAGTCGTGAAACGCATCGACCGCCGGCACGATGGCGCGGGCGCGCGGTGCCGGACAGGGGCAGGCGGGATCGTCGTCGAGATGGCCGCGGTGCAGGTCGATCGACACGATCGCCGTGGATTTCGGATCGAAATACGGAGCGAAGGCCGCTCCGAGATCCCGCATTTCGCCGTCGACGTAGCTTCGCATGGGTACCGCTCCCCGCTCCGGCACCGAAGGACCGGCGCCGTGTTCCGACACAGACTTTTCAAGCGATCCACACGGCCTTGAACGCGGGACCGTATGTCCGGGCATTGAGAGGAAGGGGCATGCACAGAGCCCCCCGCCAAGCTCAGAAGCCCAGCAACACCGGAGACGAAGGGGTGAGCCTTTGGCTGCCCTCTCGCCGGATGCATCGATTTTTCTATCTGGACCCTTCTCGGCGTTTCGCGGCGCAAGGCCGGACGACGAGACGATGAACAAATCAGCTGAGTTATTTCTTGGACCCGAATATCGATATCCTATTGGCAGTTTAAGCAATATAAAAATTTGAATTGCTAGGGCAATAGGCAAACTGATGGACCAATAGGCAAGTCGTGCCGCAACGTCTTGCTGCAGCGGTCCGGTGACCGGACGCCAGGGGGCTCCTCCCGGCCCGACGCCGTCGCGGCGCGCTCGGCAGGGCTTCCCATCCCCTGGGAAACGGGACCGTCGAACCGCCACGGCCCGTGGTCCGCGTCCCGGCGTCTTGACGCGCTCCGGTGAAGTTCGTCACACCTGCCCGGCACGGAGCCCTCTGGATGACCGCCTCGCCCGACAACCCGCCCTGCGGCGGCCTGCCGCCCCAGACCGCGCTGATGACCGGCAGGGCCGTGTTCACCGAGGCCTACGCCGTCATCCCCCGGGGCGTGATGAGCGACATCGTCACCTCCGTCCTGCCCTTCTGGGAGCACACCCAGGCCTGGATGCTGGCCCGCCCCCTCTCGGGCTTCTGCGAGACCTTCGGCCAGTCCCGCCTCCACAAGGACGTCGACCGGCATCCATCCCTCGCACCCCTCCGGGGAAACCCATGAGCGACCGTCGCATCGTCGCCGCGCCGCTGACGGCGGAGGCCTTCGCCCCGTTCGGCACGGTCATCGACAAGGACGCCGTCGCGCCGCGTCCGATGAATGCCGGCAAGGCCCGCCGTTTCCACGACCTCGCACAGGTGCATGTGGCGGGCGCGGACGGGCACGTGGTGATCGGCTACGTCGAGGCCGACCCCTACGGCCTGCCCCTCGCCGTCAGCCTCGTGGAGCGCCATCCGCTGGGCGCACAGGCCTTCCTGCCCCTGAATGGGGCGCCGTTCCTCGTGGTGGTCTGCCCCGACGAGGGCGGCCGCCCCGGCCGGCCGCGGGCCTTCGTCACGGCGTCGGGGCAGGGCGTCTGCTACGCCATCGGGACGTGGCACGGGGTGCTCACCCCCGTCGGCGCCCCCCAGGACTTTCTCGTGGTCGACCGCGGCGGGCTGGGCACGAACCTGGAGGAATACGTGTTCGATCAGCCCTGGACGATCCAGGCGCCCCCGGCGCCCTGAGCGGTCTCGAGCCTCCGGACCGGACAGGCGGGACCGCGCCCGCCCGTCAGCGCGGCTCCGCGGCCGGGGAGGCGCCGGCGGCGAGGCGGGGCGACAGGACGACCATGAGCGGTACGACGGCCAGCGCCGTCGCGGCGGCGGCGAGCATCGCGACGCGGGGCCCGGCCGCATCGCCCAGCGGCCCGTAGAGCAGGGGGGCCGCCAGGGCGCTGCCGCCGAGGGTCCAGGTGTAGAAGACCGCGAAGGCCCTCTCCACCTGCCCCCCCGGCGCCAGCTCCGGCACCGTGCCGTAGAGCACGGAAGAGGTCCCGTTCAGCATGATGCCGAGGACCGGCAGGAGTGCCAGGACCGGCCAGAGCGGGAGCACGGTCACGGCCAGGATCGCCAGCGCCGTGCCCGTCTCGGTCAGGATGACGGTCCGGGTCACGCCGAATCGCTCGCCGAACCGCCCGCAGACGGCCTTGCCGAGGGCGCCTCCGATGAACACCGCCGAGAGGGCGAAGCCCACCAGGGTCAGGCCGGCGCCCTTCTCCTGAAGCAGGAAGGGCAGGTAGAGGAGGAAGGCCGGACGCGCGGCGTTGTCGAGGGTGCCGATGGCCACGAGCAGCCCGAAGCCGGCGCCTCCGGTCCTGCCGGGCGCAGCGGCCCGCGGCGATCCGGCCGCCCCCCCGTCCCGTGACGCGGGATCACGCGGCAGCAGGCGCAGGAGGCCGAGCGCCACCGCGAGGCCCAGGGCGGCGATGAGCCAGAGCGCCGAGCGCCAGTCCATCAGCGACAGCAGCAGGCCGAGCAGGGGCGGCACGCTGGCCTTTCCGAGGTCGCCCGTGAAGTTGTAGGTGCCGAGCGGGCCGCGGGCCGAGCGGCCGTAGGCGCGGGCGATCACCGCGGAGGCCAGGGGATGCTGGGTGCTGCTGCCGATGCCCCCGAGGGTCAGGGCCAGGCAGAGGCCGGCCAGGCTCCCCGAGAGGCCGGCCAGGGCATAGCCGCCGGCGCTCAGCAGGGTTCCGAGCACCAGCACCCGCCGCGCGCCGAACAGGGCCGCGAGTCGGGCCGACGGCATCTGCAGGGCGGCGAGGGCACCGTTGTACAGGCTGCGCAGCAGGGCGAGGGCGGCGTAGCCGAGGGCGAACTCCGCCTGCCAGACCGGCAGGAGCATGTAGATCAGGTCCGTGTAGCCGTCGTGCAGCGCGTGGTTGAGGCCGACGGCCGCCAGCGTCCGCCGCGCCCCCGGGCGGGGCGGGGCGCCGACGACGGACGTTCGAAACGGAGCGCTCAGGTCCTGTGCGGACGACATGCGGAACTGATCCTGGTTTGCCGACGCAGGATCACCCGCTCGTCCGCGGCTGACAAACGCCTTATGCTGACGCTCGCGTGAGGAAACCTGACCCGTGCTGCGTCGCCTGCCGCCCCTGAACGCGCTGAAGGCCTTCGAGGCCGCCGGGCGCCATGCCAGCTTCACCCGGGCCGCCGAGGAGTTGCGCGTCACCCACGGGGCGGTGAGCCGGCACGTCCAGGCGCTCGAAGCCTGGCTCGGCCAGCCCCTCTTCGAGCGGCACAACCGCCGCGTGGTCCTGACGGAGGCGGGCGCGAGCTACCTCGCCGAGATCGGCGCCGCCCTGGACCGCATCGCCCTCGCGACGACGCGACAGGTGGAGCGCGGACGGCCACGCCTGCTCCGCGTGAACGCGCTGGCGACCTTCACACTGCGCTGGCTGATCCCGCGGCTCTCCGGGTTCCAGCGCGCCAATCCCGCCGTGGAGGTGCGCCTGACCACCTCGAACGTGCCCCTGGCCAACCTGGCCGAGCCCTTCGACGTCGCCATCCGGGGTGGCCCCGACCGGCGGACGGGCCATATCGGGCGCCCCTTCCTCACCGAGCGCCGCATCCCCGTCTGCAGTCCCACCCTGCTGCGGCGCCTGCCGCTCACGGAGGCGGGACAGCTCCGGGGTCACACGCTGCTGCACGCGGCGACGCTGCCCCAGGTCTGGCCGCAATGGCTGGAGGCCGCCGGGGTGCCGGGCCTGGAGCCGCGGGCCTCGGTGACGCTGGAGCATTTCTACCTCACGCTCCAGGCCGCCCTCGACGGCCTCGGCGTGGCGATGGGGCCCGAGCGGCTGATCGCCGACGACGTCGCAGCCGGCCGGCTGACCTGCCCCTTCGCCGGCCCCTCCCTGCCGGCCCGAAGCTACTTCACCTACGTGCCGGAGGCCCGCGCGGACGACCCCTCGGTCCGCGCGTTCTGTGCCTGGCTGGTCGCCGCGGCCGACCCTTGAGGCCCGGGGCCGTCGCCGGTCCCCCGGCGAGCCCCGTCCGCCGGTCTCACCGGGGGGCCGGAGACGGGGCCTGCTTGGCGGCGGCCAGGGCGGCCGCCTTGCCGGCGGCGGCGTAGAGATCGAGACGCGCATAGATGCCGAAGGCCGATCCGTCGTCCAGGAACCCGCCGCCCGGTCCCTGGGTCTCCGTCAGGATCGCGTTGGCCTCCGCGAGGCTGAGCACCGGGAAGGCGGCCGTGAGCAGGTGTCCGGCCTCCGGCGCGAGCCGGCCGACATCGTCCGTCGTGCCGACCCGCTGCGGATGCACGACGGGCAGGCCGTAGGTCTGGGTCGCGTCGTAGAGGGCCGCGTTGGCGGCGGCATCGCGGAAGCGTCCGGTATCGGCGCTCGCGCAGGCTGCGACGGTGCCGCCGCAGGCGTCTTTCAGGAAGGCGGTCAGGTCCGTGCGGGCGGCTTCGACGGCCGCCCGATAATCGGGGATCGTCACGGCCGCGTGGGTATCGCGGCCCATCTCGGCGACCACCGCCGGGTTGCGACGCATCTGGCCCACATAGGCGGGATCGTTGGCCAGGAGATGGGCGACCGCGTGCAGGGCGACCGCCCGTCCGCCCAGCACATCCATGGCGTAATGCGCCCCGACGACGATGCGGTTGGTGCCGTACTCGGCGGCGCGGGTGATCATCTGCTGGTAGCGCTCCGGCACCAGGATCGCGAGCACGACGGATTCGGTGTAGCCGTAGGTGGTGTGCCCGCTCGGATACGAAGGGCTGTCGAGCAGGTTCATGCGCGGGCCGCGCAGCCAGTCCAGGCTGTGGGACGGCCGGCCGAAGTAGTCGGTGCCGCGATAGGCGAACAGGCTCGGCAGGGTCTGGAACGGACGGGCATCGCCGTGGGCATCGCTCCCCGGCGTCCCGGCGGGTCGGCCATAGGCCTTGCCGAACACGTCCGTCGTGCCGCCGCGCTCCGTCAGGAGGACGGCGGCGGCCTCCGAGACCGGCGCCTTGCCGTTGGTGGTGGCGTTCGCGAAGAAGTACTTGCCCGCATTCGAGTCGGACTTGGCGACGTGGTTGGTGTAGCCGAGGAGGTCGGCGACGGACGGCGCCACGTTGGTGAAGGTCTCGTCGGCGGCGTAGCGGGCCTTGGCCTGGTAGACGCCGCCGAGCCTGCTGCCGAGCCCGTCGGCGAGTTCCGTCGCGTTTCCGTCGGTGATGAAGGAATCGCGCAGGGCGAGCTGACGCTGATCGCGGAGCGGCAACAGGAAGGGCACCGCGCCGGTCCCGGCCTGAATCGCGCCCGTGACCGTCAGGTTGGCATCGAGGGCGGCCCGTCCCGTCTCGCTCGCGCCCAGGGCGCTGACGGGCGCGAGCCCCTTCAGGGCGGCGAGGGTCTGCGCCGACTGCGCCGCGGCCGGGAGGGGCGACAGGAGGCACAGGGCCGTCGTCCAGGATCTCAGCGTCTTCGCCATGGTGTCGTCTCCGGTGCCCGGTGCCGCTCCCGGTCCAGAGGCTCCGGCCCCCGGGAATCCCGGGCCCGGACCGGACGGGATCGGGAAGCTCGGATCGGGTCATAGAAGTTGTATGTGACGGCCGGACGTCGGGACCGTGCCGGATGCGGTCGACGGGTCAGGCGGATCGACCGGGGCCGATGGAGGCGTCCCGGTCCGCGTCGAGCTGGACCATCAGCTCGGCGAGCCGCGGGTCGAGGGGCTCGTCGATGACGGGCTCGTAGAGGGCTTGCAGCTGACGGCCGAGACGGAGCCGGGTGGCCTCGTTCAGGGTCGGCAGGGAAATCTCATCGGGACGGCGATGCCGTTCGTGCTCAAGATCGCTGGCCATACGCCTCATGTGGCGGACGAACGGTTGCCGGCAATGGGCGCGGCCGGCCCGGACCACAGCCTTTCGCGCCGTCGCCGATCCGTCCCGTCTCCGTTCCCCGCTGGAACACGCCGATCCCGCATCCGGTTGGACGCTCACGGCAATCGGAGGAATCATCCATGAACAAGGCGTCATCCGTGAAGACCAGTCTCGCCTGGACGGCCGGCCTCGCCCTGGGTCTCATCGCCCTCGCGGGCCAGGCGGAGGCCAAGGGCTGCATCAAGGGGGCGGTCGTCGGCGGCGTCGCCGGACACATGGCCGGGCATGGAAAGATGGGCGCCGCCGCCGGCTGCGCCGTCGGGCACAGCAAGGCGAACAAGAAAGACAAGCAGCCGAGCGGGGCTCAGCAGCCGCCGCAACAGAACTGAAGCCCTGAACCTCCAGCCGCGGCGGCGGCCCTGAACGCGGGTGGGCCCGGAGGAGCCGGCCGGGCTTCTCCGGGCCGGGCGTCATCGAGAAGGCCTGCGCGGATCGACAGGAGGTCGGACAAGACTTGATTCCCCTCGGCCTGCCCCACCGGGCGCTCGCCGCGCTCCAGGAGGCCGGCGTGACGGCGCTTTGCCTCAACGTCCTCGTCGGCGGCGGCGTCGGTCTCGCCGACGTCGAGGCCTACGAGCAGCTCGCCCGCGAGATGGGCTGGCACCTGCAGGTCCTCCTCGACGCGCGCGACCTGCCGGTGCCGGTGGTCATCGATCACATGGGCGATCCCATGGGCGATTCCATGGGCCATGTCCCCACCTCCGCGGGCCGCGCGGATCTGGGCTTCCGCACCCTCGTCGACCTCGTGCGCGACGGCGCCTGGCTGAAGTTCCAGGGCGCGTCCCGCACCTCCACGGCGGGGCCGCCCTACGCCGACACGGTCCCGTTCGCGCGGGCCCTGAACGAGGCCGCGCCGGATCGCTCCCTACTGGGGCTCGAACCGGCCGCACGTGGCGACCTGGGGCCCGATGCCCGCCATCGGCGACCTGCTCGACCTGGTGGCGGACTGGGTTCCGGACCCGGAGCGGCGGCGGAAGTACTTCGTCGACGATCCGCACCGGCTCTACGGCTTCCCGCCAGGGCTTCGTTAAGGCTCCGTGCAGGGGAGGCGGATTAGGGTCCGGTCATGCGCTACATCTCGGCCGCCGGCCTGCTCCTCTGCGTCTCTCTCCACGCCGCGGCCGTGGCGGCCGGACCGCTCGATCGCCTGATGGGTGCGCCCGACACCCCCGGCGTGGTGACCGGCGGATCGTTCGGCCCGAGCGGAAACGACTATTACGGCGACATGCGCCTGCAGCCCGCGGGCTCACGGTCCCTCGCGACCCGTTACGCCAGGGTCAAGCCGCGCCACCCCAAGGTCGACAAACCGGTTCCGAAATCCTGACGCCCGCACAAGAAACCCGCCGCGGCCGGAGCCGGGCGGGTGGAGGTGTTCGCCTCTGGGAGGAAAGCGTCCGTCCTTCCTAACGGGTCCTCCGGCCGGCACCACTTCGCCGGGCGCGGGTCTGGTATGCCAGAACGGCGCAAGCCCCGGGATGGGCCGTTTCCCTGGGGGCCGACCCCGTGACGGTCACTCCACGGTAACGGACTTGGCGAGGTTGCGGGGCTGGTCGACGTCCTTCCCCATGGTCACGGCCGCGTGGTAGGCCAGGAGCTGGATCGGGACGGCGTAGAGGATCGGAGCCACCACCGGTTCGACCTCCGGCATCATCACCGTCGCCAGGGTATCCAGGCCGTGCGCGGCCGCCCCGGTGGCATCGCCGATGAGGACGATCCGTCCCCCGCGCGCGGCGACCTCCTGCATGTTCGACACCGTCTTCTCGAACACCGCGTCGTGGGGCGCGATCACGATGACCGGCATCGCCTCGTCGATCAGGGCGATCGGGCCGTGCTTGAGCTCGCCCGCCGCGTAGCCCTCGGCGTGGATGTAGGAGATCTCCTTCAGTTTCAGGGCCCCTTCGAGGGCGAGCGGATAGGCGGTGCCGCGGCCGAGATAGAGCACGTCGCGGGCCTTCGCGATCTCCTGGGCCAGGCCCTGGATCTCGGATTCCTGCCGCAGGGCCTGCGCCAGGAGGCCGGGCATGGCGATCAGCGCGTCGACGAGCCGGCGCTCCGCGTCGGCGTCGAGATGCCCGCGGGCCCGGCCCGCCGCGATGGCGAGGCACAGGAGCGTCGTCAGCTGGCAGGTGAAGGCCTTGGTGGAGGCGACCCCGATCTCGGGTCCGGCGAAGGTCGGCAGCACCACATCGGATTCCCGCGCCATGGTGGAGGTCGGCACGTTAAGGACCGCCAGGATGTGCTGACCCTGGGCGCGGGCGTAGCGCAGGGAGGCGAGGGTGTCGGCGGTCTCGCCCGATTGCGAGATCACCAGGGCGGCCTCGCCCCGGCTCAGCGGGGCCTCGCGGTAGCGGAACTCGGAGGCGACGTCGATTTCGACCGGCAGGCGCGCCAGGCTCTCGAACCAGTACTTGGCCACGAGGCCGGCATAGTAGGCCGTGCCGCAGGCGGTGATGGACAGGCGCGTCAGGTCGGCGAAGTCGAAGGGCAGCGTCACGGGAAGCCGGACGCGGCTCGCCGCGAGGTCGATGTAATGGGCCAGGGTCCGGCCCACCACTTCGGGCTGCTCGTGGATCTCCTTGGCCATGAAGTGGCGGTGGTTGCCGCGGTCGACCAGGTAGTTCTGCGTCACGATGGTCTGGCGCGCCCGGGTGGCCGGCGCCCCCGCGGTATCCCGGATCTCGGCCCCCTGGCGCGTCAGCACGGCCCAGTCGCCGTCCTCCAGGTAGGTGATCGAATCGGTCAGCGGGGCCAGCGCCAGGGCGTCCGACCCGAGATAGGTCTCGCCCGCGCCGAACCCCACCGCCAGGGGAGCGCCGTGGCGGGCCCCGATCAGCAGGTCGGTCTCGCCGGCGAAGAGGAAGGCGAGGGCGAAGGCGCCGCGCAGCTGGGGCAGGGTGGTGGCCACCGCCTCCACCGGGTCCAGGCCGCGCTCCATGTGCCAGCTCACCAGCTGGGCCACGACCTCGGTGTCGGTTTCGGTCTCGAAGGCGACGCCGTCGGCCTCCAGCCGCCGCTTGAGCGTGCGGAAGTTCTCGATGATGCCGTTATGGACCACCGCCAGGCGCGCGGTGGCATGCGGATGGGCGTTGGTCTCGTTGGGCCGCCCGTGGGTCGCCCACCGGGTGTGGCCGATCCCGATGGGGCCGGTGAGCGGCGACTGGATCAGCTTGAGCTGGAGGTTGACGAGCTTGCCCTCGGCCCGGCGCCGCTCCAGCCGGCCCGCCTCCAGGGTGGCCATTCCGGCGGAATCATAACCCCGGTACTCCAGGCGCCGCAGCGCCTCGACCACGGGCCCCGCAACCGCCTCGCGGCCGACGATTCCGACGATTCCGCACATGGGTGGACTCCTGAAGGCTGGAAGGACGGCAGGCTCAGGCGGCGCGCAGGGGCGCCGTCAGCATCGTACCGGCGGCTTGGCGCAGGTCGCGCCGCGGCGGCTTCGCGCCGAGGGCGGCCAGGGCGTCGGGCGAGCCGACGATGACCCGGCGCTCGCCGCGGCGCAGCCGGGCCGGGTCATGGGCGATCGTGATCGGCTTGCCGGAGGCCAGGATCATGCCCTCCAGGAGGTCGCCGATGCGGGTGGGGACGCCGGTGCACAGGTTGACCACCCCGGAGGCCGCCGGATTGGCGGCGAGCTCGGCGAGGGCCCAGGCGACATCCTCGACGAGGAGCATGTCACGGCAGACCTCGATGTCGCCGGTGACGAGGGTTCCGCCGCCGGCACCGAACGCGTCGATCTGGCGGGCAAAGTCGCCCAGCGCGAGATGGCCGGGCAATCCCCGCCCGATCGGGTTGAAGATCCGCGCCACGAGCACGCGGATTCCGGTCTCGGCCGCGAAGGTGAGGGCGGCCCGGGTCTGGGCGAGCTTGCTCCGGCCGTAGGCCGTGAGCGGTGCGCAGGGCGCGTCTTCCCGCACCGGAACCCCGTCGACCACGGCCTCGCCGTACTCGGCGGCGCTTCCCGCCAGGATGACGGTCGGGCGCAGCCCGGTGCGGCGCAGGGCGGCGAAGAGCGCCTGGGCCAGGCCGAGATTGACCGCCTGCAACCCCTCGGGCGTCCCCTGCGTCGCGCCGGCGAGGTGGAACACCGTGGCGGGCCGGAAATGGTCGAGGGCCTTCCCCCAGGTCGCGACGCTCCAGTGCCCGGGCGCCACGGTCCAGTGCTCGGCCCGGACATCCCGCCGGGTGCCGACCGTCGCGACGGGCAGTCCGCGCCCGTCGAGATGCGTGGCGAGGGCCCGGCCGATGAAGCCCCCCGCGCCGCTGATCAGGATGCCGCCACCCGGCTGGTGCGACGACATCGGGTCACGAGGCCAGGAACAGGCTGCGATCCGAGACGAACATCTGCTGGGCGAGGGCGAAGTCGTCGGGACGCCCGATGTCGAGCCAGACGCAATCCTCGTGGAAGCAGGCCACGTCGCCGCCGGCCGCCTTCACCTGGGCGATGAGGTTGGGCATGTCGAGGAAGGTGTTGGGCACGAGGTGCTGGCGCACCGCCTCCCGCGACAGGGCGTAGACGCCCATGCTGACGAAGTGCGTGCTCTTCGGCTTCTCGCGATAGGCCGTCATGCGGCTGCGCTCGTCGATCTCGATCAGGCCGAAATCGATCTTCACCTCGCGCTCGAACACGCCGATCGAGATGTCGGCCCCGGCCTCCCGATGGGCCGCCATCATGTTCTTCAGGTTGAGGGTCGTGAGAAGGTCGCCGTTGGTGACGAAGAAGGCCTCGTCGAGGTCGTCCAGCATGGCGCCGAGGGCGCCGGCGGTGCCGAGGGGCTGGTCCTCCAGCCGGTAGCGGATGTTGAGGCCCAGACGCTCGCCGTCCCGGAAGAACGCCTCCAGCAGGTGACTGAGGTGGTTCACCGCCAGGATCACGTCGGTGATGCCCGCGCATTTCATCTGGCGCAGCAGCAGCTCCAGGACCGGCATGTCGTTGAGCGGCATCAGGGGCTTGGGGAACAGCGCCGAGTAGGGATGGAGCCGCGTCCCCTTGCCGCCGGCCATCACCACCGCCTGCTTGATCGCCGGCGTCGAGGTGATCTGCGGCGCCAGGCGCTCGGATGCCGCGTCGTAGAGATGCAACGCATGCGCGGATTCCGAAGATCTCAGATGATGATCTGCCCGGTCCGGAACGACCTCAAGCATTGCGCCCTCCTAAATTTTCCGATTGAAATTGAATTTGTGGCTGACGAATATTGTCCTCGCAGTAGGGATTAACGGATTTTTAAGACTTCATAGCAACCGCCATGGTGGGCTTAGCGGCCGCATCCAAGGGACGCGCGCACTAACCCGATTTCGCTACGGTGTAGAGCAGTTGGGGGGAGCCCCTCCAAAGCGTGAAGCCCGGACATCGCTCCGGGCTCCCACGTGCCGCCGGGACGTCCCTCCCGCAAAGTCGCATGGACCGACATTCGTCGACGAGGTTGATGCGTGGCCTGCCCGGTCACGGCTCCGCTCCAGGCGAGCGCACGCGCAGGTCGCCGATCGCATTCAACGACGCCGAACGCCTGGCGGCGCCGATCATCGCCATGACGGCCAACGTCCTGCCCGAGCAGATCCGGATGTTCCGGGAGGCCGGGATGGACGACCCTATCGGCAAGCCGTTCCACCGGGCCGCCCTCGACCGGATGGTCGACAAATGGCCGTGCTCGGGGTCGGGGGCGATGCCGCCCGCCGACCAGGCGGCCGCGGAATCCGGCCTCGTCGATCGCCGCATCGAAAACCGAGATGGTCGTAAGACGAGATCGTCGCCCTATCGGCGCGCCGCTCACCACCGGCCTCCTCCTGGCCTTCGCGGAGGAACTGGACACGCGCTTCCTGTACGAGGCCGAGACCGAGGAGGCTCGCAACGGCCTGCGCTTCGAAGCCCGAAGTTGCGTCTCATCGGCGGGGACGCTCGGCTTCACGGCGCTCTCGGACGCCTGCCGCACCCTCGACGGCCGCGACGAGCGGCGAATCGCGCAGGCCGGGCCCGAGACCTTCCGCCGGCGGCTCGGCGCGGTGCGGATGCTGGCCCGCCGGTCCGCCGCATGCGCGGCGGCGCTCGCGCCCCACGGCCGGCCGCGGGCGACCAGCCCGGCGACCCATCCGCGATCCGCCGCCGGCCAGGGCCGACCGTCCGGCGTTCGATCCGACGGCTAGGGTGCCGCGTCGGCCCGGGATGGGGTCGCCTCGGCCGTGGCGTTCCGGGGATGCTCGTCTCCGCGCGGATCGATCACGACCTTGAGCACGTCGCCGGGCTCGAGGGTGTCGGTCTCCGTGACGGAGAGGACCTGTGCGCCGCCGGCCCCGCTGCGCACGATGCGATAGGCGAGGACCGGATCGCGTGCCCAGCCCGCACTCATCGTCGCGCCCACGACGGAGGCCGTCGACAGGGCGCGTTCGGCGGAGACGATCTCGGCATCGATCAGGGCGATCTCGCGCTCGGCGGCGAGGCGGTGCCGGGCATTGCCCTGGTCCAGGGCCTCGCGGGCCATCCTCTGGCGCTGCTCCGCCTGCAGGATCCCGACTTCGTAGTCGCGCCGGCGTCCCTCCATGTCGATGAAGTCGCGGCGGACGTCGGCGACGCGCTCGCTCTCGACCACCTGCCGGGAGAACAGCGCCTCCATAGTGCGCAACCGGTCGCCGCGGGCCGCGATCTGGGCCCCATAGGTCTCCAGGCGCTTGCGCAGGAGGTCGACTTCGGTGCCGGAGGCGTCCGCCGCGGCCTTGCGCGATCCCTCGTCGCTGGTCTGGAGGCTCGCCTCCAGGCGCAGCACCTTCGCTTCGGCGCCCAGGAGAGCCGTCGCCTCCTCGGGTCCCGCCAGGGTCCGAAGCCGCTCCTGCGCCTCCGTGCCCATCCGTCCCGTGGTCAGCGCGGCCTTGCGCGCCAGCGCGCGCTTCAGCCGGGTGCGGGCACCGTCCTCCCGCTCCCGTTCCCGCAGGGTCTCCACCACCCCCGAGAGGGTGGCGGGATCCTTGTCGCGCCCCCCCGCGAGGGCCACCGCCTGCAGCACGATCATGCCGCCCGCGTACGGGTAGGCACCCGGCGCGCGGACGGACCCCACGACGAAGACGGGCGCACGCTGCACGAGGCCGACCGTGACCCCGCCGTGCCGGCCGAAGGCGGTCTCGAAGACGCCCATCAGGTCGGTCTTGAGCGTCTCCAGGGGCTTTCCGGCCGCCGGGACGAAGCCGAAGAACGGCAGCGAGAGGGCGCCACCCTGTTCGACGGCGTATTCGCCCGAGAGGTCCACCCGCTGGTAGAAGGTCTGGATCACCGCGGCGGCGCCCGCGGACTGGCCCTTGTCGCCGGGCGCCGGATTGGGGATCTCCATGGTCTCATAGAAGGTGATCTTGAGCCGGTCCCCGGCGCGGAGGACCGGCCCGCCCTCGGCCAGGGCCGCCCGACCGGCCAGAAGGGTGAGCACCGCGAAGGCGACGGCTCGGCATCTCGACATGACCTCGGCTCCTTGAGTTCGTGGGATTCGGCGTGTTCGTGGGATTCGCCCCGGTGATCGGGGTGTCGTCGGGGCGCCGCTCACTGCACACTCCGGGCGTCGAGCCCGGCCTTCGCTGTGGATTGAACCTGCGCCTGCTGGGCCTGCGCCTGCCGCGCGATGGTCGCCGGGGCGAGGGCGCTTCGACGCAGGGCGTCGAGGCCGAGGCGCTGCTCTCCGCCATGGTTGAGGCGCTCGGCCAGCCGCAGCTGGACCGGGAGCAGGTCGGTCGGGAGCCGGTCCCGGCGCAGGAGATCGCCCAGGGCCGCCAGGGCCGCCGCGTCGCCGGAGATCAGGCTGACGAGCGCCACCCACTCGATCCGGGCCGGAGCGGTCAGGGTCTCCGGATCGACGGATTCGAGGACGCGGCGGGCCAGGAACGGGTTGCCCTCGTGCAGCGCCAGCCGCGCGGCGAACAGGGGCTGGCGCTGCAGGGCGGCCCAGGGCAGGCGGGGCCGCAGCGGCGCGATCGCATCGAGGCCGTAGCGCAGGGCCAGGGCTTCCACGATCGCGATCTGCGCCTCGTACCAGCCGGGTTCGGCGAGGATCCGCGAGGCCTTGCGCCAGAGCGCCGCGACGTCTCCCACCGCATAGGCGGCCGCCACGTAGCCGGCCACCGCGTCGGAGGAAGGCTGTGGACCGCCCTGCGCCCAGTCTTCGAGGAGCATAGTGGCGATGCGCCGGCTCCCGTCCTCGGCCACCACCCGCGCCAGGTAGAAGCGCGTCGCCGGGCTGAGGGCGATCACCTGCGCGCCGAGGGCGACGGCGGAAGCCGGGTCCCCCCGCGCCGCCATCCGGCGCACCACGTGCACGCCGAGCCAGGGCTTGTCGCGCCAATCGGCGACCCAATGGCCGGCGCGCTCGGCGGCCTCCTCCCGCAGGCCTTCGGCGAGAAGGAGGTCGAATAGGACGATCCGACCGATCTCCTGCGTGGCCGGCATCAGCGCGTCGGCCCGGCGCAGGGCGTCCAACGCCGCCGCGCGCTCCCCGGCCCAGGACAGGAGAATGCCCAGGCGCTCGACGTCCACGGGCCGCAGCAGCGTCTCGTCGACGATGCCCTTCAGGAATTCGCGCTCCTCGTCGAGGCGCTCCTGGGCCCGGTAGAGGTCGAGGAGCGCCCACAGGCGCGGCCGGGTCGGGGCCAGGGCCACCAGGGTCACCAGGGTACGGGTGGCGGCCGGACGGTCGTCGGACGCCCGGTAGAGATTGGCGAGCCATTCCAGGACCTGCACGTCCCCGGGCCGCTCCACCAGGTACCGCTCGAGGAGATCCTCCGCGAGCCCCCGGTTGCCGGTGGACTCGAGGGCGCGCGCGGCCGCCGCGAGGAAGGCCGGATCCCGGCGTCCCAGGGCGAGGAGCCGCGCCAACTCGCTCGCAGCCTCGCTGGTTCGCCCGTCCCGCGCCAGCATCGCGAGCTGCTCCTCGGAGCCGGGCGAGAGGGCGTAGGCGGTCGCGGCGGCGGCAAAGGCCCAGAGACCGAGGAAGCGCCAGCCGATCCTCATGGCCGCCCCGCCGCACCCGCGCGTCCGGGTTCACGAGGACGACCGATCGACGATGTGCCGTGACTGGCCAACATGACGCGTTGTCCGCACCCAAGCTCCGATGCGAGCCATGAGAGCAAGTAAAAAACAAAACACAAGAATTCAAAACTAAGGTTTTCAAGCTGGATGATACCGCGAATGCGTCCAAAACCGGTGAAACTAATTCCTTTTCGCTAAAGGATGGACTCCTTTTTTATCGGGATCTGCTCGACAGACGCAGACGATCCTCGGTCAACAGACGTAGGAGACCGTGAGCGTTGCCGCTTGGGAACCGTACCGTCCGCTCCCCCTGTGGCTCACGGAGGACAGCTCCCAGCCGCGCGTGGGGAGCCTGCGCGCGCCGAGGCCAGCGCCCACAAGGTTTCAGCAGAGCATTCGGAGCCGGCTTTCCACGATCGATCCCGAAGGAGACCGGTAATTCCCTATTCCGGAAGTCGAAAAACTACCGATATTCTATCAAAGATTAATACTGAAACGATCGTTAAGTAATCGCTTGTAATCCGCACAATCCCAATGTAGCTAATCAAATCGTCGCGGCACACATCTCGGATCTCACGAGTGGCGCTGGAGTCGGCGCATGCCGAAGACCGCATGGGAGGGCTGACTATGTCACTCGTCGCAATCGAATCGGGCATTTCCGTTGCGAGGGCGGAACAATCCACGGTCGTCATCATCGACCCCCGGGTCCTGTTCCGGGAGAGCTTGATCTCCCAGATCCAGAAAAGTGCCGACGCCCCCCAGGTCCTGGGCTTCTGCAGCGTCGGACTTTGGCAGAAGGCCGCGACGGAACGGCCCCCGGCCTCCGTCATCGTGATCGCGGCGACCCATCGCAGCATCGCCCAGATGGAGAGCGAGCTGGATACCCTCGTCAGCGTCAGTCCCGGCGTTCCGATCGTCCTTCTGTCGGAACTCGAGGATTACCATCAGGTCACCGAGGCGATGCGACGGGGGCTCAGCGGATTCATCCCGATGACGAGTTCCGTGAAGGTGGCCCAGAGCGCCATCGCCCTGGTGCTGGCCGGCGGCTGCTTCGTCCCGTCCGGGATCGTCTGCACGCCCCCCGCGCCTCCGGCCGCGGAGGCGCGCGGACGCGGGTCGGTCCGGCTGACGGAGCGCGAGGCGGCCGTGCTCGGCGTCCTGCAGATCGGCAAGCCGAACAAGGTGATCGCCTATGAGCTCAACATGTGCACCAACACGGTGAAGGTGCATGTGCGCAACATCATGAAGAAGCTCCAGGCCAAGAACCGGACCGAGCTCGCCTATCTGGTGAACACCAAAGGCGTGGTGTCCTGGGCTCCCCATCTCGGCGGCGCCTGGTTCCACGCCCGGCCCTCCGCGGATCAGGCGAAGGCCGCGCAGACCCTGACGGTGACGCACAACGCCTGATGCGGGCTCCGCTCGATCGCGAAGCGGTGTCCGTATCGGCAAGCCGGCGCGGCGCTCGAGCGAAGCCCGCATCCGCCATCCCCAAGGGATCGGACGGATGTGGTCCGACACGGGGCTTCGTCCGCCGCCCGGATCCGAGCCGCGCCCGGCCGACCGGGCGCGCCCCCTCGGCCGGGCGGAAGACGGGCGGCCGGACGGGTAACACGGACGGATGACAGCATTGGTCCTGCGCTAATCCAAGATCGCTAGGTCCGGCGATATTTCTTCCCAGCTGAATTCCTGCTCTTTTCAAGATGTTTCAGGATCTTGCGGTGCGCCGGCGATCGACTTCGGTGGCCTGCCGCGGATGCCTGTGGGAGGCCATGCGGTGACGACTGCGGCGGCGGGTGAGCGGGGCGCATCGGATCAGGATCGGTCCAGCCCGTTGCTGGGATGGCGGCGCTACGTCCCGGAGGCCATCGGCCTCGTCCTGCTCCTGGTCCTGATCGACCACCTGGTCTTCGACGGCAGCCGCTACGCCTGGATGACACCCCGGCCGTTCTGGATCCCAGTCATCCTGATCTCGGCGCAGTACGGCCTCGCGGGCGGCGTCTTCGCCACCCTGGTGGCGACCCTGGCGCTGTACAGCTCGGCACTGCCCTCGCAGCTCGCGACCCAGGATTACTACGCCTACTCACGCCAGGTCGTCGCCGAGCCGACGGCGTGGCTGGCCTGCGCCCTGGTCCTCGGCGGGTTGCGCAGCCTCCACATCTTCCACGCGGCCGAGTTGCGCCAGCAGCGGGACGACGCCCTCGACGAGGCCGACAGCCTCGGCCGGGGCCTCTCCGCCGCCATGGCGGAGATCGGTCGCCTCGAACTCCGATTCGCCGCCGAGACCCGCACCCTCGGCAGCGTGAGCAAGGCCTTCGCCTGCCTGGACGCCGAGGATGGCCTCCGCCTGGCGACGAGCCTGGCGGAGCTGGGCCGCCGGCTCGTGGGAGCCTCCCGACTCACGGTCTACGCGGCCACGCCCCGGGGCCTCGCCCCCCTGGCCACGGTCGCGGAGGGCGGAGCGTGCGACCGGGCCACCGCACCGGCCATCGATGGCATGCTGGCCGAAGCCGTCGCGCAGGCGCCGGACCGGCTCTGGCGCCGGGATCGCGCCGCGGATGCCCGGAGACTGCCGGACGGCGCGGTCCTCGCCGTCGCCCTTCCGGCCCACGGCGCCCCGGGCCCGCGCGGCCTGCTCCTGATCGAGGGCCTGCTGCCCAACCAGACCCTCGCCGAAGCCGCGCCGCGCGCGCTGGACCTGGCGCTGGCCATGGGAAGCCTGGTGGCCGGGGCGGAGCGATGCTGATCGACCTCCCCGATCCGCTCGCCGCCGCGCGGCCCCGGACCGCCTGGGACGCGCACCTTCGCGTCCCCCGTTCCCCGACCGTGGTCGCCCTCGCCACGGCGCTCGGGGAGCTCGCCCTCGCCGCGGCGCTGCTCCATGCCCTCGTGGGTCCCGTCGTCGTCCTCGCGGGGCATGTCGGCCTGTGCCTGATCCTCGGCCTGCGCACCCTGCAGGACGCTCAGGCACCGGGCGAGGCGGCGCGGCTGGCGCACCTCACCCTCTGGACCTTCATCGGCGGTCCCTTCGGCACCCTCCTGGCGATCGGCCTCGCCCTCCTCGATCGCGGCGCGGCGCCTCCGCGACCGGCCGAGCCTTTCGGAACCTGGCTCGAGACGGAGGGTCATCTCGACCCGCGAACGGATTGCGGCCGGCTCAGCAGCGACCTGCGCGATGGGCGTCTCCGGGTCGGCAAGGCCAGCAGTGTGGTGCCCCTGGCGGACATCCTCGATGGCGGCGCGAAGGAAGCCAAGTTCGAGGCGCTGGCGATCGTGGGGCGGCGCTTCGATCCGTGCCTGACCCATGTGATCCGCGCCGCGCTCCAGGATACCGACGCCTCCGTGCGCGTGCTGGCCTCGACGGTCCTCGCCAAGCTCCAGACCCGCTTCACCCGGGACCTCATCGCCCTGGAGGTGGCCGTCGCCCAGGCCCCGGGCGCGGCCGGCCCCTGGCTCGCCCTCGCGGCGGCGCGCCGCGCCTACGCCGAGTCGGGCCTGACGGAGCCCCTGCAGGCCCGCACGGAGATGGCGGCCGCCCGCGTCGCCGCGAGCCAGGCCCTGGCGGCCGAACCGGAGAACACGGCCGCCCGGGCGCTGCTGGCCGCCATCGAGGCCGAGAGCGGCGCCTCGACCCCGTCTCTCCCGCGGGAGGCCCTGCCGTGAGCGCGCAGACCGCCTCCGGCCCATCGGACGTGTGCCTGCTCGTGGAGGGCGGGTACCCCTACCTCCTCGGCGGCGTCTCCTCCTGGACCGACAGCTTCATCCGCAGCTTTCCGGACAAGCGCTTCAGCCTCGTGGCCTTCACGACCTCGGACCAGGAACGGACCCGGAAGTTCGACCTTCCGGCGAACGTCGAGCGCATCGTCGACGTGCCCATCGACGCCTGCCCGCCGGGACGCCTGCCGCTCCTGCGGGGGCGGGAAGCGATCGCGCCGCTGATCCGGGACCTGCAGGCCGTCCTCACCGATGGGGGCGCGCAGGCCTGGGTCCGGTGCGTCCGGGAGCTCGACCGGTGCGATCTCCGGCAGCGGGCCCTGCTCGATTCGCGCCCGGCCTGGACCGCGCTCGAACGGATCTACGAGGAGATGCTCCCCGGGGCGCCCCTCGTCGATTTCTTCTGGACCTGGCGCTTCCTGGCCCGCAGCCTCATCGCGATCGCCACCGCGCCGATCCCGCCGGCCCGCATCTATCACGCCATCTCGACAGGCTATCCGGGACTGTTCGGGGCCCGGGCCAAGGCCCTGACGGGGCGGCCCTTCGTGGTGACCGAGCACGGCATCTACACCAACGAGCGCCGGATCGAGCTCTCCGTCGCCGACTGGATCTACGAGTCCGGCGCGGGCGGGTTCGACGTCACCGGCACGGCTCCCGAGCTGCGACGGGTCTGGCTGAACGCCTTCAACGCCATGGCGCGGATCACCTATGACGTCGCCGACCTCATCACGACGCAGTTCCGGACCAACCAGCTCTACCAGATCGAGGACGGGGCAGCCGAGGCGAAGCTGCGCATGATCCCGAACGGCATCCGCCTCGACCAGTTCGCCGACATCCCGCCCGGTCCGCAGCCGCGCCGCCCCACCGTCCTCCTGGTCGGCCGCCTCGTCCCGATCAAGGACATCCGCACCTTCATCGAGGCTGCCGGCCTGCTGCGCCGTCAGGTCCCCGACGTCGACGCGATCATCATCGGGCCCGAGGACGAGGATCCCGCCTACGCGGCCGAGTGCCGGGCCCTGGTGCGCCAGCTCGGCCTGCAGAACACCGTCCGGTTCCTCGGCCGGGTTCGGGACGTGAAGACCTATTTCGGACAGACCGACGTCATCGCCCTCACCAGCATCAGCGAGGCCCAGCCCCTGTCGATCCTGGAGGCGGGAGCCGCCGGCGTGCCCGCGGTGACGACCGATGTTGGCTCGTGCCGCGAGATTCTCGAAGGACCGGACGGGCCCGACTCCGACACGGCGGGCGGATTCGTCGTGCGCGCCTGCGACCCGCAGGCGACGGCCGATGCCCTCGCGCGCCTCCTGCGCGACGGCGACCTGCGGGCGCGCATGGGCCGGAGCCTGCGCGCGCGCATCCGTACGGTGTTCGATCAGGACCGGGTCGTCGGGCTCTACGAGGCGCTTTATGCGTCGCTCGACCCGGCCTCGCTCGATCCACCAGCCCCCCGAAGCTCTCAATCCCTGCGGGATGACGGTCCGGCGGCGGAGATCGGGAGGATTCCATGGCCGGCCTAGGCTTCGCCCTCGAGCGCATGACGCAGGGGCGCTCCCTGACCAGCACCGCCGGAGCCTACGTCTACGCGGCCCTGCTGGTGGCGGGTCCGTGGATCTTCACGGTCCTGGCGATCGGCGGCATCGATCTCGCCGCCTGTCCCACCGACGACTGTCCCGGACTGCCGCTCTTCCGCTCGGTCATCATCTACAACGCCCTGATCTCGGCGATTCTCACCGGCCCGATCGCCTTCGTCTGCACGCGCTTCGTCTCGGACCAGGTCTGGCTGAAGCGCGACACGAGCGTCACCTACGCGTTCGTCGCCGCGCAGGCCCTCTTCGCCGCCGCGGCCCTCGTCGTCGCCGGCCCGCTCTATCTGTTCGCGGCGGACCTGCCCGGCCCGGATACGGTGGCCGGTCTGCAGAACCTGCTGCTGATGGGCGCGGCCTGGCTCCTGATCCCCTTCATGGGCGCGATCCGGAGCCACGTCATCGTCGCCGTGGCCTTCGGCGCCGGTGCGGCCGTCATGGTCGCGCTCATCGCGATCGCCCCGAGCAGCGAGCCGCTCCGGCTCCTCACGGCCTTCAACATCGGGCTGACGGTCGTCGACCTCGTCCTCGCCCGCCGCCTGCTGCAGGAATACGGGGTGGCGCTCGTGCCCGATGCCGCGCTGGCGCGGTCCCTGCGCACGCACTGGGACCTGCCGCTGATCGGGCTCACCTGCGCCCTCGGCCTCTGGGTCGACAAGCTCATCATGTGGGTCGCCGCGCCCATCGGCGTGACCACGGTGGGCGGCGCCTTCCGGACCATGCCGAACTACGACACGCCGATGTTCTGGGCGCAGCTCGCGTCGATCCCCATCCTGGCGGTGTTCTTCGTCCACGTGGAGACCAACTTCTTCCGCCTGAGCCGCGCCTTCTACGGCAGCCTCGCCCACGGGGTCAGCCGTCGCGACCTCGCGCGAAAGCAGGCACGCCTGTCGCGCTTCGTCATGGCCAAGCTGTCCGGGTTGTTCATCGCCCTCGCGGCCGTCGCCCTCATCGCCATCCTGGTCTCCTACGTGGCGATCGAACCCCTCGGACTGCGGGCGAGCCAGATGGGCATCCTGCGGGCGGCCCTGGTCGGAATGGTGTTCCAGACCAGCGCCTCCTTCTGCTTCATCTTCCTGCTCTACTTCGACCTGCGCCGCCACGCCCTCGCGGTCTCGGCGACGTATTGCATCCTGAACGGAACGCTCACCGCCGCCCTCCTGCCCCTCGGATTCCCGTTCTTCGGATACGGCAACCTGTTCGCCTCGGCCCTCACGTTCCTCCTCGCGGTGACGCTCCTCGCCCACGAGCTGCCCTGGCTGCATTTCCATGCCTTCGTCACCAACAACACGTCCCTGCGCCCGGCCGAGGCACGGGCCCGGCCGGTTCGCCGCTACTTTCGATTCAGAAGGTCGAGCGATGCGTGATCCCGCCGATGGACGCCGCAGCGTCGGGCGCCCAAGCATCCTGCGTCCAAGCATCCTGCATCCCAGCATCCTGCGCCCCAATATCTTGCGCCGAAGCGTCCTGCGGCTGCTCGCCGGCCTCGGGGCCGCGGGCCTGCTCCTCGACCGGCCGGCCCGCGCGCGCGACCGGCTCCGCCACCCCCATCTGGCCTGGACGCTGTTCTACGGCGAAGACCTGGAGCCGGCCGCATTCGAGGGCTTCGACCTCGTCGTGCTCGATCCGGGCTTCAAGAGCCCCCTGACGCCGATGCGGGACCTCGGAACCGAGGTGCTCGGCTATCTCAGCCTCGGCGAGATCAAGCGCACGAGTCCCTTGTTCGCGCAGCTCGACGACCCGGATCTCCTCCTCGGCGAGAACCCGAACTGGCCCGACACCGTGCTGTGCGACGTGCGCCGGCCCGCCTGGCGTGCCCTGATCCTGGACGTCGCGATTCCGGCTCTGCTGGAACGCGGGTTCTCCGGGCTGTTCTTCGACACCCTCGACACCCCGCCCCATCTCGAGCAGACCGACCCCGAGCGCTATGCCGGCATGCGCTCGGCCGCCATCGACCTCGTCCGAACCATCCGCCGGCGCCATCCCGACCGGATGCTGCTGATGAATCGCGGCTACGCCCTGCTGCCCGAGCTCATCGGGCAGGTCGACGGGGTCGTCGCCGAGAGCCTGCTGACGACCTACGACGCCCCAGCGAACGGCTACCGCTGGACGGAGCCCCGCGAACTCGACCCGCACCGGCAGGCCCTGCGCCCCCTCGCCGAGGCGGAGCCGCCGGTGCCGATCCTCAGCCTGGATTACTGGGACGCCGAGGACAGCGCGACCATTCGCGAGATCTACACCCGTGAACGCGCCCTCGGGCACCGCCCCTACGTCGGGCAGATCCTGCTCGACCGGGTCCTGCGCGAGCCGCACGCCCGTGCTGAGCGCTGAGCATCCTTCGGCCCACGCCCGAAATCCCGCTGAAAACTTCCTAATCCGTTTGTGTCGATTGCGCAGATCCTGACCGTGCGCTGAACTACTTGAAACTGTGTTTCGGTAAAGCCGTTGGGGAGCATGAGATGGACGGAACAGCATGGCAGGGCAAGCGGGTCGCGGTGACCGGCGCCGGCGGATTCATCGGCAGCCACCTCGTGGACGCCCTGGTGCGGGCCGGCGCCGAGGTCACGGCGATCGTGCGCTACAATTCCGGCGCCCGGGTCGGCAACCTCGACTTCCTCGACCCCGAGGTCCGGGCCGCGATGACGGTGGCCTTCGGCAACATCGAGGACAGCGACTTCATCTACCAGACCCTCGAGGGCCTGGACGTCGTGCTGCACCTCGGCGCCCTGATCGCGATACCCTATTCCTACGAGGCGCCGCGCAGCTACGTCCGCGCCAACATCGAGGGCACCCTGAACGTGCTCCAGGCCGGGCGCCGCAGCGCCGTCGGGCGGATCGTCCATACGAGCACCTCGGAGGTCTACGGGACGGCCCTGCGCACGCCGATCGACGAGACCCACCCGCTCCAGGGGCAGTCTCCCTATTCCGCCTCCAAGATCGCCGCCGACAAGCTCGCCGAGAGCTATGCCCGCTCGTTCGAGCTGCCGGTGGTGACCCTGCGGCCCTTCAACACCTACGGGCCGCGCCAAAGTGCCCGCGCCTTCATCCCGACTATCATCTCGCAGGCCTTCGCCCGGGACGAGATCCGCCTCGGCTCCCTGACGCCGGAGCGCGACATGACCTACGTCTCCGACACGGTGGCGGGCTTCCTCGCGGCCGGCTCGCAGCCGGGCATCGAGGGGATGACGATCAATCTCGGCACGGGCGAGACCTACTCGGTCGGCTGGTTCGCCCACCGCATCCTCGAACTGATGGGTGTCGACAAGCCGATCGTGACCGAGGCGCAGCGGATGCGGCCGGAGCAGAGCGAAGTGCTCAAGCTGATCTCCGACAACGGTCTGGCGCGCCGCGCCATGGGCTGGGCGCCGCGGATGTCGATCGATGACGGCCTCTGCCGGATGATCGACTTCGTCCGCTCGAACCCCGGCTTCTACGCCACCGACCGTTACGTCACCTGACCCGGGCGCCCTGTCCCTGGCGCGGCGTTTCGCCAACCCGGCCCGGGCCGGCGCCGGACGCAGCCGGGGCTTCCCCGGCGTGACGGGGGGCCCGGACCGGCGATCAGCGAAGCAACCAGGTTCCGATGCAACACAGGGCGGCCGAATACACCGGATGGCCCTCGTCGTCCGTCACCAGCACCGTGAAGGCTTGGCAATGTCCGTCCGCCCAACCTTCGTGGATCGCGATCTCGGGCAGGATGCGCTTGGCATGAAGGACGGCTTCCCGCGGACCCGCGAATTCCGTGCCGACATCGTCGCGCTCGGTGTGTCCGTCGTAGATGTCGAAGAAGTACCGAGGCATGGATCCCTCCGCACAGGCCCCGAAGAGCCGCGACGGCTCGTACGTGCGGGAAGGCCTCAAAGGAGCGCGATCACCGGACGCGAATCCTGTTCAGCACGCCGCCGGGCGGCATTGATCCATCGCAATGCAGGCGAAAGACCGCGGATCATGGTCGGCAAGCTGTCCATGATGACAGCCGCTACCGCTGGTGTCTGGACCTCTCCAAACAGGCGCCGGCGGTGGCGTCATGCCTCCGAACGGCCGCGGCATCGCGGGCCGACGGCCTACGCCACACGCGGTGCGTTCGCCTCGGGCGCGAGGTGCAGGTAGGCCGGGTCGAACATCGCGAAGTCCTTGAGCGCTTCGACATCGGGGATGGCCACCCGCTTGCCGTCGAGGGCGATCAGCCTCCGGCGCTTCAGGCTCCCGAGCGTCCTGTTCACATGAACGGGCGACAATCCGAGCGCATCGCTCAGGTCGACCTGCGTGAGGGGAAGCTCGTACCCGTTCCCGGTCGCCAGCCCGACGGATTGGAAGCGCACCAGAAGTTCGCAGAAGACATGCGCGAGCCGCCTGTCGGCCGGGCGATGCCCCACGACGAGCAACCACTCGCGCAGGATCGCCTCATCGACCAGCGCGGCGCAGCGAAGGACGTGATCCAGCGACGGATAGCTGGCCGTGAGCCGGCCCAGAACGTCGTGCGGGACCCGCGCCACCTCGCACAGGGTGAGCGTCGCGATGGAATGGTCGAGCGCACCGATGATCGGCACGTTGAGATCGCAGACATCCCCCGGAATGAGGAAGGCGAGGATGACCCGGGTCCCGTCCGGCAGGAATTTGCAGCGTCAGGCCAGTCCGCTGCGAATGATGTGGAGGTGATCCGGAACGTCGCCCTCCGAGACGATGTCCGTCCGGGGACCGACGAAGCGGCCGTGAACGTTGGCCTGCTCGAGAGCGTCCCGGTCCGCATCCGAAAGACTGAAACGAGGTTCGAACTTGCGGATAAAAGATCCGAACACGTGCCCCTCTGAAGTCGCCACCGAAGATCAACATTTGATATTAGATCATAGCGATCCTCGAAAATATATAGTCAAAAAGTATGATCGTCTCCGATCAGCATCAGGATCGAATAAGTCGCTTTTGACGGATCATGCTGGGTCTGACGCCGGATATCGCGATCATCCAGGGCAGGATGCTTGCGAAGGGGTAGAGAATCCGAAGCATTACCCGAAGCTCTGATCTTCGGAAGAGTGTCGCGGCCGAGACCCATCGCAGGGCCCGCGATGGCGCGCTCATTCTCACCCGGGCAGCGCCTTCACCTCTCCGGGGCCTCTGTCCGCCCCCTTGGGCGTTCGGAGGGTGGCACCGGGAACGTCGGCGGCGCGGGAACCTCCGGCACTGCGGGCGGCGCGAGGGGCCGCGTCGTGGCGGCCGAGATCCGTCGGGGTCCGGCAGCGCCCGTCGTTCAGGGGCAGCGACGTGTCGAGGTCGTGGGGCAGAGCGGGAAGCCGAAGCGGGAGACCCCGAAAAGGCAGGGCGAGCGTCGGCCGCCGCCACGCGGTCGCGATCGATCCGAACCGCTGCGCCGGCGTGGTCACCCCCCGGACCTCGTCCGCACCGCCGGCCATGGCGTGCGGGACGATTCCGTCGCCTCGGCGGTCGTCCGGTCCGAAGGGGCCCGCCCGAGCACGCGGACCGACCGGGTCGCGGCGCTCGCCCGCTGCGACACCCTCCCGGACGACCTGCCGTCCGCGTCTTCCCGCCTGCAGCCCTGTCCCTCGACACCGCCGTCCTGCGGCTCTCCCGGCCCGTGCCCGGACGCGAACCGCTCCGGCTCGGCCGGCCCACCGTGCCCCAGGCGCTGCCCCTCACCGGGGCGGGGCTGTCGCGCCAGGGGCATCGGCTTCCTCAGGACGACCCGCCTCGACCCGGTGCTGCGCACCACGACGGGCCTCCTCATCGCGGTCGCCCGCGGCGGGGCTGAGGTCTGCATGGGGGATTCGCGCGGCCCCGTGGTCGCCGACGGCCCGGGCGTCTGGGGCGTCGCCGGCGCCGTCCGCTGGCCCGAGGCCGACCCATCGGCCCCGGAGGCCGGTTCTCCGGGCCTTCGGAGACGGACGCGCCGATCTGCCGCCGCCGGGCTGGTCCGTCGGGCCGTCCGGCGCTGTAGTCTCGCCGGAGCCCCGGGGTGCAGTCCGCGCCGGTCGGGGCCGGTGAGAGGGATGGACATGCTGGCCCCGACGCTCCTGCGGCGCCTCGATCCGACGACGCTGCGCCTGTTCGTGGCGATGTGCGAGGACGGCACCCTGACCCAGGCGGCCCGGCGGGCGGCGATCGCCCCCTCCGCCGTCAGCAAGCGCTTGGTCGAGCTGGAGCAGAGTCTCGGCGTCCAGCTGATGACGCGCCAGGCGCGGGGCATGGTGATGACCCCGGCCGGGGAGACCCTGCTCCATCACGCCCGGCGCATGCTGCACGACGTCGAGCAGATCGTGGTGGAGCTCGCCGAGCACGCCAAGGGCGTCCGGGGCATCGTGCGGATGTTCGCCAACCTGTCGGCTATCGTGCAGTTCCTGCCCGAGGACCTGCGCGCCTTCCTGGCGCGCCAGGAGGCCATCAAGATCAGCCTGGAGGAGCGCCCGAGCGGCGGCGTGGTGGCCGGCGTCGAGGCGGGCCTGGCCGAGCTCGGCATCTGCTCCGGCAGTATCCCGGCCCGGGACCTGACCAGCGTGCTCTACCGCCGCGACAGCCTCGTCGTGGTCATGCGCCACGACCATCCCCTGGCGGACCGGCCCGCACTCGCCTTCCGGGACACCCTCGACCACGACTTCGTCGGGCTGCACGCCGAGAGCTCGATCTATGCCAGCGTGCGCGGCGAGGCGCAGAGCATCGGCCGCCCCTTGCGCCTGCGCGTCCACGTGCCGGGCTTCGACGCGGTCCTGCGCATGGCCCAGGCCGATATGGGGCTCGGCGTGGTGCCCCTCGGGGTCTTCGCCCTCCTGGGAAGCGCCATGGACCTCGCCGCGATCCCCCTCACCGACCCCTGGGCCCAGCGCGAATTGCGCATCGTCTCCCGCCCCGGCGAACGCTCCCCGGCGGCGAGCCTCCTCGTCGCGAGCCTCACCGCCGACGCGGCCTGAGCCGCGAAGCGTTCTCCGGACGCGAACGGTCGTCGCCGAAAGACGGTTGGCCTTCGCCGGCCCTGCGCGGCTATCGATGGGCAGGAAGACGATCCGAGAAGACCGTCGCCGACAGACCACCGGAGGAACCGTTCATGGCCGGACCGCTCGCCGGAATCCGCGTTCTCGAACTCGGACAGCTCATCGCCGCCCCCTTCGCCGCCCGCCTGATGGCGGAGTTCGGTGCCGAGGTGATCAAGGTCGAGGCACCGGGGGAGGGCGATCCCCTGCGCAAGTGGCGCAAGCTGCACGAGGGCACCTCCCTCTGGTGGTACCTCCAGTCCCGCAACAAGAAATCCATCGCCGTCGACCTGAAGGCGCCGGAGGGCGCCGCGGTGGTGCGGGCGCTCGCCACCAGCGCCGACGTGGTCATCGAGAATTTCCGCCCCGGGGGGCTGGAGAAGCTCGGGCTGGGCTGGGCGGACCTCTCCGCCCTCAACCCCAACCTCGTCATGGTCCGGATCTCCGGCTACGGCCAGACCGGTCCCTACCGCGACCGGCCGGGCTTCGGCGCCATCGGCGAGGCGATGGGCGGCCTGCGCTTCACCACCGGCCATCCGGACAGCCCGCCCGCCCGCGTCGGCGTCAGCATCGGCGACACCCTGGCCTCCCTGCACGGGGTCATCGGCGCGCTGATGTCGCTCCTCCACGTCAAGACCGCCGGCGGCAAGGGCCAGGTCATCGACGTCTCGCTGGTGGAGAGCGTCTTCAACGTGATGGAGAGCCTCGTCCCGGAATACGATCTCCTCGGCGAGGTCCGCACCCGGACGGGCGGCGCCCTGCCGGGCATCACGCCCTCGAACACCTACCCGACCCAGGATGGCGGCTACGTCGTCATCGCGGGCAACAGCGACCCGATCTTCCGGCGCCTGATGCGGGCGATCGGCCGGCCCGACCTCGCCGACGACCCGGCCCTGCGCAGCAACGACGGCCGCTCGGCCCAGGCCGCGCGGCTCGACGCGGCCATCGCGGACTGGTCGGGCGCGCGCAGCATCGCCGATGCGCTGGAGGCCCTGGAGGCGGCGCAGGTCCCCGCCGGCCGGATCTACTCGGTGGCCGACATCCTCGCCGACCCGCACTACCAGGCCCGCGACATGATCCTGCCGACCGCGCTGCCCGGCGGCACGGCGGTGAAGATGCCCGGCATCGTGCCCAAGCTCTCCGAGACCCCCGGAGAGGTGCGCTGGTCCGGTCCGGCCCTCGGCGCCCACACCGACGCGGTGCTGGCGGATCTCGGCTACGACGCCGCGGCGATCGCGGCCCTGCGGACCACGGGAGCGGTGGCGTGAGCGGCGGCCTGAGGCGCAGCGGGACCGGAAGCCCGGGCGACGAGACGCCCCTGATCGTCCAGGAGGTCGCGCCCCGCGACGGCCTGCAGATCGAGCCCGCCTTCGTCGAGACCGCCGACAAGGTCGCGCTGATCGACGCCCTCTCGGCGGCGGGCTTCAGCCGGATCGAGGCGACCTCGTTCGTCTCGCCCAAGGCGGTTCCCGCCTTGCGCGACGCCGCCGAGGTGCTGGCCCGGATCACCCGGCGCCCGGGCACGCTCTACGTCGCCCTGGTGCCGAACCTGAAGGGCGCCGAGCGGGCGCTCGCGGCCCGCGCCGACGAGCTCAACCTCGTCATGTCGGCGAGTGAGACCCACAACCGCGCCAATATGGGCCTGACCCGCGAGGCCTCCCTCGACGCCTTCGCGCGGATCGTCGCGGCGGCGCGCGGCACCGGCGTGCGCCTCAACGCGACGGTGGCCACCGCCTTCGGCTGCCCCTTCGAGGGCGGCCAGCCGGCGGAGCGGGTCCTCGACATCGTCGCGCGCTACCGCGCCCTCGGGATCGACGGCATCACGCTGGCCGACACCACCGGCATGGCCAACCCGCGCCAGGTCGGCGACCGCGTGGCCCGCGCCCTCCGGCTCGTCCCGGCCGAGGCGCTGACGCTCCACTTCCACAACACCCGCGGCCTCGGCCTCGCCAACGTGCTGGCGGCGCGGGCGGCCGGCGCCCGGCGCTTCGACGCGGCCCTCGGCGGCCTCGGCGGCTGCCCCTTCGCCCCGGGGGCCACCGGCAACATCTGCACCGAAGACCTCGTGAGCATGGCCCACGAGATGGACATCCCCACCGGCCTCGACCTCGACGGGCTGATCGCCCTGTCGCGCGGGCTGCCGGCCCTCGTCGGCCATCCCGTCCCGGGGCAGGTGGCCCAGGCCGGGCGCCCCGGCGACCTCCACCCGCCGCCGCCCGGGATCGCGGCCTGAGGCGGGGGTTCGACGCAGGACAAGCCCAACACGCAAGATCGGCAGAACCCGCAAGACCGCCCGGATAAGGGCGGCGCGCCATCGAGACGCCTCCAGGGAGAGACACCATGACCCTCGCCGCTCCGGCCGCCCTCGGCGCGCCCGCAGAGACCCGCGAAGCCGCCACCTACCGGAAAATCGCCTGGCGGCTGATGCCGCTGATCATGGTCTGCTACCTGTTCGCCTTCTTCGACCGCATCAACATCAGCTTCGCCAAGTTCCAGCTCCAGAGCGACCTCGGCTTCAGCAACACCGCCTACGGCCTCGGCGCGAGCCTGTTCGTGGTCGGCTACGTCATCTTCGAGGTGCCCTCGAACCTGATCCTGTACCGGGTCGGCGCCCGGCGCTGGATCGCCCGGATCATGATCTCCTGGGGGCTCGCCACCGCCGCCATGGTGTTCATCACCCAGGAATGGCACTTCTACGCCCTGCGCTTCCTCATCGGCGCCATGGAGGCGGGCTTCGCCCCCGGCATCCTCTACTACCTGACCCTGTGGTTTCCGGCCTCGCGCCGCGGGCGCATCACCTCGATGCTGTTCGTGGCCTCGGCCTTCTCGGGCATCGTCGGCGCCCCGGTCTCGGGGCTGATCCTGAGTTCGCTCAACGGCGTCGCGGGACTGGCCGGATGGCAGTGGCTGTTCCTTGCCGGCGGCCTGCCCTGCCTGCTCCTTGGCGCCCTGGTGATGCGCCGCTTCGACGACCGCGTCACCGATGCCCGCTGGCTCACCGACTCCGAGAAGAGCCTGGTGGCGAGCCAGATCGCCGAGGCCAACCGCGGGATCGGCGACCACTCGCTCCTGGGCGCCATCCGCAGCCCCGGCTTCCTCAAGGTCGGGCTGATCTACTTCCTGCTCCAGATCGGCTCCTACGGCCTGAACTTCTGGGGGCCGGACCTGATCCGGACGGCGAGCGGGGCCAGCACCGGCCTGGTCGGGCTCCTGGCGGCGCTGCCCTACATCTGCGGGGCGATCAGCATGGTGGTGATCGGGCGGCTGTCCGACGCCTCCGGGAACCGACCGAAATTCGTGGCCGGCCTCGCCATCGCGGCGGCCCTGGGCTTCTTCGCCGCCGGCCTGTTCGACCGGCAGATCGTGCCGCTGATGCTGGCCCTCTGCCTCGTCGGCACCGGGATCGTCGCCTCGATCCCGACCTTCTGGACCCTGCCGCCGAAGCTCGTCACCGGGGTCGGCGCCGCCGGCGGCATCGCCCTGATCAACACCCTCGGGCAGTTCGGCGGCATCGTCAGCCCGGTCATGGTGGGCTGGGTCAAGGACCTGACCGGGTCGACCACCCCGGCCATCTGGGTGATCGCCGGGCTCTGCCTCGCGGCCGCCGCCATCAGCCTGTTCGCCCTGCCGGCCCAGCTGCGCCGCAGCGACCGGATCGACTGATCCGTCGCGGGGCGCCCCTTGCCCGGGGGCGCCCCGCGTGACCTCAGGCGTGGGGGACGGGGAGGGGCGCCTCGTCCGTCGCGCCGACGAAGGGGCCGAGGAGCCGGCCGAGGACGGCGCCGAGGCTGTCCATGAGCAGGAACACCGCCGGCACGAAGACCAGCGAGAGCAGGGTCGAGACGATCAGGCCCGAGATCACCGCCACCGCCATCGGCGCGCGGAACTCGCCGCCGATGCCCAGCGCCATGGCGGAGGGCACCATGCCGGCCGCCATGGCGATGGTGGTCATCACGATGGGCCGGGCGCGCTTGCGGCCCGCATCCACGATGGCGGTGACCCGGTCGACGCCGCGGGCCATCTCCTCCACGGCGAAGTCCACCAGCATGATGGCGTTCTTCGTCACCAGCCCCATCAGCATCAGGATGCCGATCACCACCGGCATCGAGATCGGCATGTTCAGGATCAGCAGGCCGAGGATCGCGCCGCCGATGGAGAGGGGCAGCGAGAACAGGATGGTCAGCGGCTGCAGGAACGAGCCGAACAGCAGCACGAGCACCGCGTAGACCATCATGATCCCGGCCCCCATCGCCATGAGGAAGCCCGAGAACACCTCGCCCATGATCTCGGCGTCGCCGGTCTGCCGGATGGTGACGCCCGGCGGCAGGGTCTTGGCCGTGGGGGTCTCCAGCGCCTGGGCGATGAGGGAGCCGAGGGCGTCGGAGCCCTCCATATTGGCCTCCACGGCCACGCGCACCACGCGGTCGTAGCGCTCGATGGCGCCGGGCCCCTGGTCGAGCTCGATGTCGGCGACGGCCGCCAGCGGCACGGCGGCGCCGTTCTTGGCCGGCACCTTGAGGTTCTCGAGACGCGAGACCGCGCCGCGGGCGCTCTCCGGCAGTTGCACCCGGATCGGCACCTGCCGGTCGGGCGCGTTGAACTTCGCCAGGTTCAGCCCGATGTCGCCGATGGTGCCCACCCGGACGGTCTCGGCGATGGCGTCGGTGGAGACGCCGAGATCGGCCGCCGCCCCCGCCTTCGGCCGGATGCGGACCTCCGTGCGGTTGAGGGGGGCCGTCGACATCACCGAGACCAGGTGGGGGATCGCCGCCATGTCGCGCTGGAGCCGGGCGGCGACCTCGGTGACCACGTCGACATCGGGTCCGCCGACCACGAGAGCGAGGTCGCGCTGGCCGCCGTCGCGCAGGGTCCAGGAGCGGATGTCGGGTTCCTGGGCGAGCAGGCCGGCGATCTCGGTCTCGATGGCGGCCTGCTTGGCGGAGCGCTGATTCTTCGGCGTCAGGTTGACGATCAGGGTGGCGAGCCGGGTCTCCTTCTTGCCGCCGGCTTGGCGGCCGCCGTCGACGAAGACCGAGACCACCTCGGGCAGGGCCCGGATGCGGGCCACCACCCGGTCCGAGACCGCGACGGTGTCGGGCAGGCGGGCGCCGGGCGCGAGCTCGACCATGAACAGCGTGCGGGCATTGTCCTGCTTCGGCACGAACCCCGAGGGCAGGAGGCCGGTGGAGGCCAGCGAGCCGGCGAACAGCGCGAGGCCGACGATCAGCGTGACGACGCGGTGGCGCACCGACCAGCCGACGACGCGGCCATAGGCGCGCATCACCGGGCCCTCCTTCGCCTCCTCGTGGTCGTGGTCGCGCAGGAAGTAGGCGGCCAGCATCGGGGTGATCAGGCGCGCGACCAGCAGCGACATGAACACCGAGACCGCGATGGTGAGGCCGAACTGCATGAAGTAGCGGCCCGCGATGCCGCCCATGAAGGAGACCGGTGCGAACACCGCGATCAGGGTCGCCGTGATGGCGATGACCGCGAGCCCGATCTCGTCGGCGCCCTCGATGGCGGCGCGGTAGGGCGATTTGCCGAGCCGCATGTGCCGGACGATGTTCTCGATCTCCACGATGGCGTCGTCGACGAGGATGCCGGTGACCAGCGTGATGGCGAGCAGGCTGATGCCGTTCAGGGTGAAGCCCATCGCGTCCATCGCCCAGAAGGTCGGGAAGACCGAGAGCGGCAGGGCGATCGCGGCGATCAGCGTCGCGCGCCAGTCGCGCAGGAACAGGAACACCACCAGCACGGCGAGCGCCGCCCCCTCGATCAGGGTGTGCATCGCCGAATCGTAGGAGCCGATGGTGGCCGCCACCGAGGAGTCGATGGTCTCGAACCGGATGTCGGGATAGGCGGTCTTGAACGCGGCGATGCGCGTCTCGACACCGGCCGCGACCTCGGCGTCGCTGGCGCCCGAGCCGCGCGAGACCGCGAAGGCGACCACCGGCTCGCCGTTGAAGCGCGCGAAGGTGCGCGGCTCCTCGATGGCATCCTCCAGCGTCGCCAGTTCGTCGAGGCGGACCTTGCGGCCCCCGGAGAGCACGATGGAGGTTGCCTTGAGGTCGCGCAGCGAGCGCGAGGCGGCCAGCGTCCGGATCGACTGCTCGCGCCCGCCGACCTCGCCGCGGCCGCCCGCCATGTCGGCGGAGGTCAGGCGCAGCTGACGGTTCACGTCGGCCGCCGTGATGCCCAGGGCCAGCAGGCGGTCGGGGAGCAGGGTGACGCGCATCTCGCGGGCGACGCCGCCGACGCGCTCGACGCCGCCGACGCCCTTCACGCCCTGGAGCGAGCGGGCGACCTTGTCCTCCACGAACCAGGACAGCTCGGCCGGCGTCATGCCGGGCGACGTCACGCCGTAGATCAGGATCGGCAGGCCGGTGATCTCGACGCGCTGGATCACCGGCTCGTCGATGGTGCGGGGCAGGTTGATGCGGATCTTGGAGACCGCGTCCTTGACGTCGTTGACGGCCCGGTCGGTGTTCACCTCCAGGCGGAACTCCACCGTGGTGACGGAGGAGCCCTCGGTGATGGCCGAGGTGATGTGCTTGACCCCGCGCACCCCGGCGATGGAATCCTCGACCCACTTCGTGACCTGCGTCTGCAGCTCGGCGGGGGCCGACCCGCTCTGCGTGATCGTCACCGAGACGATCGGCACGTCGACGTTGGGCATCCGCGTCACCGCGAGGCTGCGGAAGCTGACGAGACCGAGCACGATCAGCACCAGGAACAACACGAGCGGCGCGATCGGGTGGCGGATCGCCCAGGCGGAGATGTTCAGGCGCATGCGTCGGCTCGATGGGGGTTTCGAATCGGGAGACGAGGCGGCGCCCGGTCAGGGCGTCCCGGCCTCGGCGGTCTCGCGCGGGGAGGGGGCGGCGGCCACGGCCGGCTCCGGCACGGCCAGCGCCACCGGGCGGACCCGGTCGCCGTCGCGCAGGAAGCTGCCGGCGCGGGCCACCACGCGCTCGCCGTCGGCGAGTCCGGCGCGGATCTCGATGTCGTCGTCGTCGGACAGGCCGGTGCGGACCTCGCGGGCCTCGACCACGTCGTCGGCGACCACGAGGACGGAGCTGCGCTTGCCCCCGCCGTACAGCACGGAGGCCTGCGGCACGGTCACGCCGCGGGTCCGGGCGAGCTCGACGGCGCCCCGCGCGAAGGTGCCGATGCGCAGGCGCGGATCCGGCTCCAAGCGGACGCGGACCTTGCCGAGGCGGGTCGCCCGGTCGACCTCCGGGTAGACGGTCCGCACGCTGCCCGACAGGCGGACACCGTCGCCGAGGTCGATCCAGGCCGGGGCGTTCTCGCGCAGCTGCGGCAGCTTGGTCTCGATGACCTCGCCCTCGAGTTCGATCTCGCCCCGGGCGATCAGGCGGAACAGGGGCTCGGCCGAGGCGGAGGCGGCCAGGCCCACCCGGGCGGTGCGGCGACTGACGATGCCGGCCTCCGGCGCGCGGATCTCCGTGCGGGCCAGGCGCAGGTTCAGTTCCTCCAGCACGGCCCGGGCCTGGGCGAGGTCGGCCCGAGCGATGCGCAGGCCGTTGCGGGCGAAGGCGAGCTTGCCCTCGGCCTGGCGCAGGCTGGCGGTGCGGCCCTCCATCACGGCCGCGGTGGCGTTGCCGGTCTTCAGGAGCTGCTGCACCCGCTCGAAGGCGAGGCGCGCCTCGGTCTCGGCGGCCTCCGCCTGCTCGATGCTGCTCTGGGCCTGGGGCACGGCGGCCTCGGCCTTCTCCACCAGGGCCGCCTGCTGGGCGAGCTGACGGTCGATGAGGTCGCGCGAGAGACGGGCGAGCACCTGCCCCCGGGCCACCCGGGCACCTTCCTCCACCAGCACCTCGGTGACCCGGTAGCCCTCGATCTCGGGCGTCACCAGGATTTCGTCGCGCGGGACCAGGGTGCCGGTGACGACCACCGACTCGACGATCTCGCGCCGCTTGGCTCCGACCACGCTGATCGTCGGCACGAGGCCGGCCTTGACCGGCTGGGCCGCGCCGGCCAGCGGCTGGGTGGAGCCTGCCGGCGGCTGGGTGGAGCCTGCCGGCGGCTTGGCCGGGCCGGCGAGAGCTGCGGAGGCCGGCAGCGCCAGGGCGAGCAGGGCGAGGCCGAGGCGGGCGGCGGTCATGGGCGGGGCTCCACGGCGGGGAGGGGGGCGCGGCCGGCGAGCCCGGCCTCGATCAGGGCCTGGAGCTGCGCCACGGCGAGACCCGTGTCGAAATCGGGGAGGATGGCCCGGCTCAGGACGATCCCCTTCAACTGGGGCGCCAGCAGGGCGTAGAGGGCGACGGGATCGCAATCCGGAGCGGTGGCGAGGTCGGCGAAGGTCTCCTCGAACCAGGCCCGGGCCTCCGCCTCGGTCTCCGCCGTGAGCGCCGCGATGGCCGGGTTGCGGGTGCCCTCGGACCAGATCTCCAGGCGCAGCACCGCCGCCTCCCGGGTCAGGGCGCCGAAATACTGGCCGAGCACGCCGAACAACGCGCCGCGCCGGTCGCCCTCCTGCTGGAGGCGCGTCACCAGCTGGGCGCCGCTGATCCGTTCCCGCTCCACGAGGCCCAGGACCAGCGCCTCCTTGGAGCGGAAGTAGTGGTAGAAGTTGCCCGCCGTCATGCCGGCCTCGCGGGCGAGGTCCTGCATCGTGGTGCGGTGGAACCCGTTGCGCACGAAACAGGCGCAGGCGGCGTCGAGGATCTGTTCCCGGCGCGCGGCCTGGCTGGCGCGGGCGTCGATGAGGGTGCCGACCGGCGAGGCCATGGTCAGGAGACCCGTCCGTCCGCCGACGGCGCGACCACCCGGCAGGCGGCGACCGAGGCGTCCGCATCGGCGCAGAGGCGGGCCTGCCAGCCGACCGGGCCGTTGCCGGTCCAGGCGATGAGCGCGGCCCAGCCGAGCACCAGCACGGCCCCGAGCAGCAGGTGCTCGGGCGCGAGGAGCGCCCGCGCCTTTCGCACCAGCGCCTCGAACGGGAAATCCTCGTGCGTCCGCTGCATCGTATCCTCCAACCGACACCATCGTCGTATTGAATGTTCATTCACTGGTCAATGAGCGTTCATTCTGGCCGTGCGGAAGGGCACGGCGATGGGGCCTCACGGCCACGAGCGCCCTGCCCCGCGGGCCGCCGTGTCAACATGAAGCAAGCCGGGACCGGAACGGCCGCCCGCCGCGCGGGTTCGAGGAGACCCCCGCGGAGGATCCCGGTCGGCTCGGTTCGGACACGCGCGACGTGCGCGGACGGCCCGTGGCGCCACGCCCGGCCTCGGCCGGTATCGTCCGCTCACCACCCGAGGTCGCCCGCACCGTGCTGAAGCCTTTCCCCCGCGAGGGCGGTGCCGTCGGCCGCACCGACGGATTTCTCCCGATCGAGGGCTACGCGGCGATCGGCGAGGGCCGCTCGGTGGCACTCTCGGGGGCCGACGGCTCCATCGACTGGTGGTGCTGTCCCAATCTCGACTCGCCGCCGCTGTTCGACCGCATGCTCAGCCCGGAGGAGGGCGGCTACTTCGCGATCACGCCGGAGGAGCCCTTCACCGCCGAGATCGGCTACCGCGACGGCAGCAACGTCCACGAGACCGTCTTCACCACGAAGACCGGACGCGCGCGCCTCACCGAGAGCCTGAACAGTGGCCCCGCCGGGCGCCTGCCCTGGGCGGAACTCGCGCGCCGGATCGAGGGTCTGGAGGGGCACGTGCGCTTCCGGGTGGCCCTGGTCTTCGGCACGCGGGGCGACACGGCCGCCCCCTATCTCTCGGGCAACAGCAACGGCACCGCCTTCCACGTGGCCGGCATGATGGGCCTGTTCCGCACCAGCGACGGCATCCGGATCGAGACGGAGAACGACCACGTCATCTCGGGCTCCGTCGAGGTGCGGGCGGGTCAGCGCGAGGTCGTCGCCATCGTGGCCGCCGAGAACCAGCCCCTGGTGGTGGCGCCGATCGACGAGATCGACGGGCGCATCGACGTCTCGTGCCAGGAATGGCGGGACTGGACCGAGCGTCTCGCCTATCGGGGCCGCTATGCCGAGCAGGTCGAGCGCAGCGCCCTCGCGCTGAAGCTGCTGCTCTACTCGCCCACCGGCGCCATCGCGGCGGCGGCCACGAGTTCCCTGCCCGAGGGCATCGGCGGCTCCAAGAACTACGATTACCGCTACGCCTGGATCCGCGATGCCGGCTACGTCATCAAGGCCTTCCTGCGCCTGGGTGCCCAGGCCGAGGCCAACGCGGCCCTGTCCTGGCTGATGCGCCACATCGGCGAGCACGGGGCGCAGGTGCTCTACACCCTCGACGGCGGCTGCGTGCCCGGCGAGCGGGACATCGACCTGCCGGGCTATCGCGGCTCGCGCCCCGTGCGCACCGGCAACGCCGCCACGGGCCAGCACCAGCACGGCATCTACGGCGACATCTTCGAGACCGCCGAGCGCTTCGTGGCCGACGGCAACATGCTCGATCTGCGCACCGGGACGCTGCTCGCCCAGCTCGCCGACCAATGCGCCGAATCCTGGAAGCTCAAGGATGCGGGCATCTGGGAGTTGCCGGAGGCCGAGCACTACACCGGCTCCAAGATCAGCTGCTGGCAGGCGCTGGCCCGGGCGGTGGAACTCGCCGATGGCGGCCACCTACCGGGCACCTGCCGCGAGCGCTGGGCCCGGGCCCGCGACCGCGTCGCGGACTGGATCGACCGGAACTGCTGGTCGGAGGCCAAGCAATCCTACGTCATGTATCCCGGCACGGAGAAGCTCGATGCCTCCCTGACGCTGGCCGTTCGCTTCCGCTTCGGCAACCCCGAGCGCCTCGCGGCCACCTGCCGGGCCATCGACCGGGAGCTCGGACGCGGCCCCTATCACTACCGCTACACCGGCGCCGAGGCGGAGGAGGGCTGCTTCCTCGCCTGCACCTTCTGGCTCGTGGAGGCCAGGGCCCTGCTCGGGGAGACGGCGGAAGCGCAAGCCGCGTTCGAGGCGCTGGTGAAGGCCCTCGACCGGAATTCCGGCACCTATTCGGAGATGGCCGACCCGGCCAGCGGCACCTATCTCGGCAACCTGCCGCAGGGGCTGACCCATCTGGCCCTGATCCAGGCCGCCGCCACCCTGTCGGGCCTGAGCCTGTAGATGGCTGCGGCGCCCGGCGGGAGCTTTGGTCGCAGATCCGACCCGGGCCCTGCCGCGTTGCCGGGGAGCCCATCAGGAGACGGCAGCATGGCCAAGACCACGGACACGACCAATCCGGACGTGACGACCTACATCCTGAAGCAGGCCATGGCCGCACGCGTCGACGATCACGTGGAGATCGCGGTCGAGGCCGAGGACGGAACCACCTTCAAGATCCGCGCGACGCCCGACCAGCTCGATGCCCTCACGGGCGACCTCGAGACCATTCTCGAGGCCGACGACGCGGACGCCTGATCGTCCCGGGGCCCGCCGCCCGGTGGGCCCCTTTTTGTTGAAGACAGCCCCGGAAGGCCTCAGACGCCGATGACCATCGATCCCCGCGACGCCGGCCCGCGGCCGCCCTTTCCCAGCGACCAGCAACAGGAACGGCCGGGCCTGACCTCGCGGATGCGTCCGGCCCCCGACCACGGCGAGACGAGCTACGTCGGCAAGGGACTCCTCACCGACCGCGTCGCCCTGGTGACCGGCGGCGATTCCGGGATCGGCCGGGCCGTGGCCATCGCGTATGCCCGCGAGGGCGCCGACGTGGCGATCGCGTACCTGCCGGTCGAGCAGTCCGATGCCGAGGACACCGCCGAATGGGTGCGCAAGGCGGGCCGGCGCGTCCTGCTCCTGCCCGGCGACCTGCGCGACCCGACCTATTGCCGCGACCTCGTCGCCCGCACCGTGTCCGAACTCGGCGGGCTCGACATCCTCGTGAACAACGCCGCCGCGCAGGTGGTCAACGAGGACCTCGACGACGTGACGGCGGAAGACCTCGAGGGATCGTTCCGCGCCAACGTCTTCGCGATGCTATACCTCGCCCAGGCGGCCGTGCCGCACATGAAGCCGGGCTCGGCGATCGTGAACTCCACGAGCCAGCAGGCCAAGATCGCCGACAAGACCATGCTGGTCTACGCCGCCACCAAGGGCGCCATCGCGAGCCTGACCATCGGCCTGTCCAACCTGCTGGCGCCGAAGGGCATCCGGGTGAACTGCGTCGCCCCGGGCCCGGTCTGGACCCCGATCCAACCCATCGTGAAGAGCCCCGAGCAGATCGCCTCCCTCGGCGCCGACACGCCCCTCGGCCGCGCCGGCCAGCCGGCCGAACTCGCCCCCGCCTACGTGCTCCTCGCCTCGCGGGAGGGCAGCTACATGACCGGTGCGCTGGTGCCGGTCACGGGCGGGACGCCGATGTATTGAGGGGCTGTGCAGGCGAATACCGCTGAGAGACTTTACAGACCGTACGGAAATTCCGTATGTTCACGGCTGATGACGCGGGAGCGGTATGACCCTGTCAAGAACGCAGCCAACCTGGAGAAACACCGGGTCTCGCTCGCACTCGGGGATCGGATTTTCGCGGACGACGATCATGTGATCGTTCCATCCATCCGTGAGATCGATGGAGAGGAACGATTCAAAGTGATCGGGATCGTCGGCGATAAGCTCTTTACGGGCGTTTTCGTCCGCCGGTCCGGTCAGCCCCGCTTCATTTCGGTTAGAAGGAGCAACACGGGTGAAGAACGAGCCTATCGCGCTTCCGACTGATCCGACCGACGATCAGGATTTCGACGCGACGTCCGAGGCCTTGGATCGAGGCCAGCGCGCGCGGCTCATCCGTCGAACGCGGACCGGCCTCGGTCTGTCGCAGTCCGAGTTCGCGAGCCGATTTCGGGTTCCGGTCGGCACCCTACGCGACTGGGAACAGGCACGTGCGACCGCACCGGATTTCGCCATCGCCTATGTCAGGGTGATCGGCCGCTACCCGGACATTGTGGCTCAAGCGGTGGCCTGAGCCGAGTCGACTCTCAGCGTTCGGCCTTGAGGAAGGCCTCGGCGCTGCGCAGGCTCAGCGCCATGATCGTCAGCGCCGGGTTGGCGGCGAGCGAACTCGGGAAAGTCGAGCCGTCGCAGATCCAGAGGTTCGGGACCTCGAAGCTGCGGCCGACGGGGTCGACCACCGCCGTGTCGCCGTCGCGGCCCATGCGGCAGGTGCCGATGGTGTGGGCGACGCGCTCCAGGGTCCAGAGATCCGTGGCCCCGGCCGCCTCCCAGACCTGATTCAGGAAGCGGGTCGCGTGAGCGTTGAGGCGCTCCTCGTTCCGGCTGTAGCCGAAGCTGATCGCGGCCTTGCGCATGCCCAGAGCGTCGACCTCGTCGGACAGCGTCAGGACGTTGGCGTCGCAGGGCAGGGTCTCGCCGTTGATGCCGATCCCGGCCATGTGGTTGTAGCGGGCCAGTTGGTCGGCCAGCGCCCGCCCCCAGAGCTTGCGGCCCCGCGCCAGGGAATTGGCGAAGGTGAGGGGCACCACGCCGAGGCTCTGGACGAGGTAGCCGCCGGCGAAGTCCGCATCGGCCGGGCGGATCATGTCCTCGGTGATGAGCGAGGACGGGTAGCCCTTGTTCATGCGCATCTCGGGCTCGAAGGTGCCCCAGACCTGGGTGGCGACGTGGCCCATGTAGTTGCGCCCGACCTGGCCGCTGCCGTTGGCAAGGTCGAGATGCAGCAGGAGACGCGCGGATTCCACCGAGCCGGCGCAGAGGAAGACGGTGCGGCAAGGCTGACGATGGTCGACGCCGCCCTGGCGATAGATCACCGCCGTCACCCGGCCGTCCTTCGCGCGCTCGATGCCGTGGACCCGGGCCTCGGCCCGGATCTCGGCGCCGTGATGGACGGCGAGCGGCAGATAGGTGACGTCCATGCTGGTCTTGGCGCCGGTGCGGCAGCCCTGATGGCAGTAGCCGCAATTGATGCAGCCGGGCCGGGTCGGGCCGTGCTCCTGCGCGAAGGCGCGCGAGACCACGGCCGCCGGCGCATCGGCGTAGCGCACGCCGAGCGCCGCGCAGGCGCTGGCCATGGCCTGGGCCGGGGCGTTGCGGGCGACGGGGCCGAGCGGGTAGCTGCGCGCATCGTCCCAGGGATACGAGGCCGGGCCGGACACGCCGATGAAGGCCTCGACGCGCGCGTAGAAGGGCAGCAGCTCGGCGTAGTCGAGGGGCCAGTCGACGCCCTCGCCGGTCTCGGTGTGGAGGCGCAGGTCGCGGGCATCGGCCCGGGGCGTGAAGGCGCCCCAGTGCAAGGTGGAACCGCCGACACCGGTGCCGCTGTTGTTGCCGCCGAAGGCCTCGGGCGTCGAGCCGCCGCTGATCCGCTCCTCGGTCCAGTAGATCTCGTCGGCCAGGGTCTCGTCGAAGGCGAATCCCTTCGGGTCAAAATTCGGACCCGCTTCCAGGGCGACACAGGAGAGGCCGGCCTGGGCGAGGCGCGCCAGCAGGGGGGCACCACCGGCGCCGGTGCCGATCACCACCGCATCGACGGTCTCGGAGGTAGCAAAGCGACGCATCGCATCGAGGTTCATCGGGCGGTCTCCAGGGGGGCGTTCGGTTCCCAGGCCTCGCGCTGGCCGATGCCGACCGCGTGGAACCCGGGCAGGGGTTCGGTGTCGCCGCCGGCGCCGATGCCGCCGAAGTTCATGCGGGCGAGGGCGACAGGGTGGGCAAGATAGGTGCGGGCCACGTCCGCGCGCAGGTCCTCGAACCAGAAGCCCATCTGCTCCGCATCGAGATCACCGGAGACCGCACCGGATTCCAGGCTTCCGAGCATCGCGTCCTGCGCCTCGGCCCCGAGGGCGACGAAGGGCGCGTCGTGGGCGGCGCGGGCGGCAGCGTTCAGGGTGCGAAGGGCGCGCCGGTAGGCTTCCGGGTCGGGGGGAAGCCGGGCGAAGCGCCAGCCATCCCCCGCCCCGCTCGCCAGCCGCGCGTCGATGCGGGCGGCAAAATCGATGGTCCCGGCACCGTCCAGCGGAAGCACCCGGGCGCAGGCGGCCCGCAGGATGGCGAGGCCGACCGGATCGAGGGCCCGGGGCTGATAGGCCGGATCGTCGGGCTCGGCGCGCTGCAGCAGGGCCGCGCGCAGGCGGGAATTCACCCGGTCGGACCGGATCAGGGCCGCGTAGGAATCCGGGATCGCGGGCGCCTCGGCTTCGTTCGAGACCGCTCCGGCCGCGAGGCTCCGCACCGCTTCGGCCACCGCCTCGGGGCGCTCCAGGGGGATGAGGTGCCCGGTCCCTGCGAGAGACACGAGACGATGATGGGCGAGGTGCGGCGCCGTCAGCGCGGCCTGGGCGGCGGGGCCGAGATCGGCATCCTCCGCACCCGCCAGGAGGATCGCCGGGCTGCGCAGCACGCCGATGCGCGCGCACCAGTCCTCGCGGCTGCCCGCGGTGAGCCAGAGCGTCCAGGCATCGGGGCTGGCACGCAGCACATCCGCCACCGTCCGCGCCATCCGGTCCGGGTCGAGGGGCCGGGCGATGTTCGCGGCGACGAAGGCCTCGGCCTCCCGCTGCCGGGTCTCGGAATCGGCTCCGATCCAGGCGATCATGGCGGCGCGCTTGTCCTCGCCCATGGGCTCGGGGGAGGGTGGCGAACCCGCCATGAGCACGAGGCCGGTCAGGCCTTCGAGACCGGGCGCGCCGTCCTCCGCCTGCCGGGCGACCGCCAGAGCGACCTTGGCGCCCATGCTGTTGCCGGCCAGCATCCACCGTTCCGGCGCGTCGGCGCGAATCCGGGCGGCCACGCCCTCCGCCATCGCGGCGACGTCCCGGCCGGCGTCGGCACCGTCCGCGCCGAAGCCCGGCAGGTCGAGGGCGACGCAGGTCACGGCATCCGCGAGGTGTTGCGCGACCATCTCGAAAGTCCCGGCACTGCCGCCGAGATAATGAAGACAATATAAGACCGGGCGGTCGGATGATGTGATCGACATAGGCCCGAAAGAGCGCGCGGCGTCGCGCGTTCAAGTCATCGGGGACGCGGCGTTCGGCAGCAGCCCGGGCGCGGAACGAACGCCTACGCCGGTTGCGCGGCCTTCAGCGGGGCGCGGAGGCCTGCAGAGCCGCGAAGACGCGCAGGCTCGCCTCGAGATCGGCGGTGCCGACCTCGGCGAAGACCGCGGCGCGCAGGCGGGCAAGATCGGCCTCCATGCGGGCGACCACGGCCATGCCGGCGGGCGTCAGACTGAGCACCTTGGCCCTGCGGTCGGTGGGGTCCTCCCGGCGGAGCGCGAGGCCGGCCTCGCAGAGCTGGTCGAGGAGACGGACCAGCGACGGGCCCTCGATGCCGACGGCCTCCGCGAGGGCGTTCTGACGCGGAGCGCCGTCGAGACGGGCGATCATGATCAGCGGCACGGCGGTGGCGTCCGAGAGGCCGTGCGCCTCCATCACGGCGTTGGCGGCGCGGCGCCAGTGCCGCCCCGTCAGCAGCAGGGTGTGCGTGTAGGCGAGGCGGAGCTGGTCCAGGCGGCAGTCGGGCGGCACATCGACCGGCGCCGGATCCGCGGACGGTTTTCGGGGCGGCACGCGTGAGGCTCCTGTAACACCGACCGGTGGACGATCCGGTTCTCTTTTCGTTTGCGCATTATTAGGATGCAATCCGTTTGATCGCAAGCGGACATCGTCGTATCAGGGCACCAGCCCACGTCTCGTCGTCCGGATGCGCCCGGCGGCCCGCGCCGCACCGGCCCTTGATTGATCCGACGAGACGTAAGTAAGGACTGACGATGAGCGCCCCCGACGACCTCTCCTTCACCACGCAGCCGCACGCCTCGCCCGTCTCGCTGGAGCGCCGGGCCGAGCTGCTCGTCGATCCCGGCTTCGGGCGGGTGTTCACCGACCACATGGTGACGATCCGCTACGTCGAGGGGCGGGGCTGGCACGATGCCCGCGTCGAGGCGCGCGCGCCGATCGCCCTCGATCCGGCGGCGGCGGTGCTGCACTACGCCCAGGAGATCTTCGAGGGGCTGAAGGCCTACCGCACCGCCGACGGCGGCGCCGCCCTGTTCCGGCCGGAGGCCAACGCCCTGCGCTTCCGCCGTTCGGCCGAGCGCCTGGCGATGCCGCCGCTGCCCGACGCCGTCTTCGTCGAGTCCGTCAAGCAACTGGTCAGCGCCGACCGCGACTGGATCCCGTCGAGCGAGGGCGGCAGCCTGTACCTGCGCCCCTTCATGATCGCCAGCGAGGTGTTCCTCGGGGTCAAGCCGTCCTCGGAATACCTCTACCTCGTCATCGCCTCGGCGGTGGGCGCCTACTTCAAGGGCGGCTCCGAGACCGTGACGGTCTGGGTCTCGCGGGACCAGACCCGCGCCGCCCCCGGCGGCACCGGTGCAGCCAAGTGCGGCGGCAATTACGCGGCCAGCCTGCGCGCCCAGGCGGCAGCGGTGGAGCATGGCTGCGCCCAGGTGGTGTTCCTCGACGCGGTCGAGCGCCGCTGGGTCGAGGAACTCGGCGGCATGAACATCTTCTTCGTCTTCGACGACGGCTCGATGGTCACCCCGCCCCTGAGCGACACCATCCTGTCGGGCATCACCCGCGACTCGATCCTGACCCTGGCGAAGACCGACGGCATCACGGTCGCCGAACGGCCCTATTCCATCGACGACTGGAAGGCGGACGCCGCCAGCGGACGGCTGCGCGAGGTCTTCGCCTGCGGCACCGCCGCGGTCATCACCCCGGTCGGGACCGTGCGCAGCGCGGACGGGGAATTCTCGGTCTCGGACAACGTCGCCGGCCCGGTGACGAAGCGCCTGCGCTCGGCCCTCGTGGACATCCAGCGCGGCAACGCCCCCGATCCCCACGGGTGGGTCACGCGGGTGTACTGAGCCGCCGGCAGCCCCGAGCCCGGCTCAGGCGAGCCAGGGCTGGGCCGCGAGGTGCCGGGCCTGGAACGCCCGGATCGCCTCCGCGTGGTCGAGGGTGGCCCCGATCGCGTCGAGGCCCCGGACGAGGTGATCCTTGCGCCGGGCCGGGATGGCGAAGCCCTGCACCGCGCCGTCCGCGGTGGTGATGGTCTGGGCGGGCAGGTCGATCGTCATATGGTTCCGGGCGGGGTCTGCGGCCCGGGCCGACAGTTCCGCGACGGGTCCGGGCGCCAGCTCGATCAGCAGCAGGCCGTTATTGGCGGCGTTGTCGGCGAAGATGCCGGCGAAGCTGGTGCCGATGACCGCGCGGATGCCGCCCTGGAGCAGGCCCCAGACCGCGTGCTCGCGCGACGAGCCGCAGCCGAAATTCGGGCCGACCACCAGGATGCAGGCCCCCTGCCATGCGGGCCGGTTGAGGACGAAGTCCGGGCGCGGCTGGCCGGGGCCGGCATAGCGCAGGTCGTGGAAGGTGGCCGCCCCCAAGCCCGCGCGGTCGATCCCCTTGAGGAACTGCTTGGGCATGATGACGTCGGTGTCGATGTTGGCCCCGGGCAGGCCGGCGGCCGGGCCCGCGACGATCGTGAACGGCTGCATGGTCAGGTCTCCGGCGCGAGGCGGTTTTCCGGCGCGAAGCGGCGGCTGTCGGTGAGGTGGCCGGCAATGGCCGCGGCCGCCACCATGGCGGGGCTCATCAGGTGGGTGCGCGCGCCCACACCCTGACGGCCCTCGAAGTTGCGGTTGGTGCTGGAGGCGCAGCGCTCGCCCGGCGCCAGCACGTCGTCGTTCATGGCCAGGCACATCGAGCAGCCCGATTGGCGCCACTCGAAGCCGGCATCGCGGAAGACCCGGTCGAGCCCCTCCGCCTCGGCCGCCCGGCGCACGCTGGAGGAGCCGGGCACCACCATGGCCTGGACGCCGTGCGCGACCCGCCGGCCGCGCACGAGGGCGGCGGCCTCGCGCAGGTCGGAGAGCCGGGCGTTGGTGCAGGAGCCGATGAAGGCGCGCTGGATCGGGATGGCCTCGAGGGGCGTGCCCGGGACGAGGTCCATGTAGGACAGTGCCCGAACCATGTCCCGGCGACGGGCCGGATCGGGCTCGGCCGCCGGATCGGGCACGCGGCCGTTGACCGGGCCCGCCTGGTCCGGGCTGGTCCCCCAGGTCACCATCGGCTCGATCGCGGCGGCGTCGAGGGCGACCTCGCGGTCGAACAAGGCCCCGTCGTCGCTGCGCAAGCTCGGCCAATGGGCCGCGGCGGCCTCCCAGAGGGCGCCCTTCGGCGCGCGGGGCTTGTCCGACAGGTAGTCCAGCACGGTCCGGTCGGGGGCCATGACGACGCCGCGGGCGCCGCACTCGACGGCCATGTTGCAGATCGTCATGCGGCCCTCGACGGACAGGGCCTCCACGGTGGGGCCGGCGAACTCGACGGCGTAGCCCGTCGCCCCGTCGGCGCCGATGCGGCGGATCAGGGCCATGACCACGTCCTTGGCGGTGACGCCCGGCGCCAGGGTGCCCGAGACCGTGACCCGCAGGGTCTTCATCCGGCGGTACACCAGGGTCTGGGTGGCGAGGTAGTGCTCGATGTCCGAGGTGCCGATGCCGAAGCCGAGGGCGCCCAACGCCCCGTAGGTGGTGGTGTGGCTGTCGCCCGCCGCCACGATCATGCCCGGCAGGACGAAGCCCTGCTCGGGGGCGACCACGTGCTCGATGCCCTGGAGCGGGTGCAGCACGTCGAGGAGCTCGATCCCGAAATCCCGGCAGTTCTCGTCGAAATACGCGACCTGCCGCGCCCCGCCGGGATCGGGCATGGCGGCGACGCGCTCCGCCGCCGTGGGATTGACGTGGTCGACCACCGCCAGGGCGGCGTCCGGCCGCCAGACCCGGCGCCCGGCGGCCCGCAGGCCGCTGAAGGCCTGCGGGCTGGTGTACTCGTTGAGCACCGTGCGGTCGACGTAGAGCAGGACGCTGGCCCCGGGGCCTTCGGCGTCGTCGAGGCGGCGCATGGTGTGGGCGTCCACCAGCTTGTCGTAGAGGGTGCGGGCCTGCATCGATCGGCTCTCGGGCTCCGGCGGGACTGGGCTCAAACGGGAAACGCAGTACGGGACTGAACCCGATCCAGGGCCGCGAAGCCAATGCCGATGCGGCATCGGGTGATGCCGGGCGCCGCACCCGGAGCCCGCCGGCCGAACGCCTTCGGGCGACGGTAGCGGCCGGGTCCGGTGGAACCAGGGGCGGATACGGGCTTCGCTCGATCAGAGCGGAGACCGGATCGGCAAGCCCGCGCGACGCTCGAGCGAAGCCCGAATCCGCCGCCCCGAGGGATCGAACGCATCGGGTTCGAGGGGTCAGGGCAGGGCGGCGCGCTTGCGCAGGATCAGGTCACCCCGGAACAGGAACTTCTGGGCGCGCTTGCCGGTGTCGACCTCGGTGGTGAAGACGTTGCCGTGGCTGTCCACCGCAAGGTTGTGGACCCAGTGGAAGTCGCCCGCCATCCGGCCGTTGCGGCCGAAGGCGCCGAGCACCTCGCCGGTCTCGCGGCTCAGGGTGCGGACCTCGTTGTTGGCCCCGTCCGCGTTCAGGAGGTAGCTCTGCTCGGCGTCGGGCCAGAGCGCCAGCTCCCAGACGGAGCCGTTGGCGCGGGTGTTCGCCTCGACGAAGAACTCCTTCACGAAGGTGCCGTCGCGGCGGAAGACCTGGACCCGGTCGTTGGTGCGGTCGCAGACGTAGACCAGGCCGTCGCGGGCGATCTGCACGCAGTGAACGGGATTGCGGAACTGCTGGGCCGGAGCCGCGACCGGGTCGTAGGCCGGCAGGGTCTCGTCCGTGGGCGGCTTGCCGTAGGCGCCCCACATCCGCTTGAACGCGCCGGTCTCGGCATCGAATACGATGATCCGATGGTTGAAGTAGCCGTCGGCGACGTAGAGCTCGTTGGTCTCGGGATCGACCTGCATCGCGGCCGGCTTGCCGAGCCGCGAGGTGTCGAGGCTGTTGGTCTGCGGGCCCTGCTTGCCGATCTGCAGGACGAACCGGCCCTCGGTGGTGAATTTCAGGATCTGCCCGTCCGTGTCGCCGTTCCCGGCAAGCCAGACGAAGCCCTTGTGGTCGATGTGGATGCCGTGCTCGTTCTGCGGCCAGTCGTAGCCCTCGCCGGGGCCGCCCCAGCTGCGGATCAGGGTGCCGGCCTGGTCGAACACCAGTACGGGGGGCGCGGGGCGGCAGCACTTGGTGCGGGGCGGCGAGAGGCTTGCGGCCTTCTCGTCATCGGTGAGGGTGCGCGGGCGCTGCACCACCCAGATGTTGTCCTGCGCGTCCACGGCGACGCCCGAGGCCTGACCCATGATCCACTGATGGGGCAGCGGCTTAGGCCAGGCCGGATCGACCTGGAAGGTCAGCGGATCCGCACACGCCACACCCGCCCACGCGACCGCGAGCGCGGCCAGACCAAGCCGAAGCCTCATGCTTTCCTCCCGATGTCGTCCGGCCTTGGCGACCGTCTCTTGATGATCGGCTGTTGCCGATCAGATCTTTCTGATCCGATCTTGCACACAGTATTCGCGCCCGGCGGGGAGGCGTCCAGTCGCGCCTGGGCGGAGGCGTGTCGCCGACCCGGATCTGTCACCCGGCCGGCGCGCGTCGGACCCCCTCCTGGGACGCCCCCCGGAGGACCGCCTCCCACAGGATCGCCGCCCGCTCCCAGGTCAGGGCCCGGCGCTGGAGGAGCGCGCCGGCGCTGAGCTCCGACCAGAGGTCGTCCTGGGTGGCGAGGCTCACGACGGCCTCGGCGAAGGCCGCATCCGTCCCGGCGATCCAGCCGTTCACGCCGTGCTGCACCCGCTCGGCGAGGGCGCCGATACCGGCGGTCACCACCGGCAGCCCCATGGCCTGGGCCTCCGCCGCCGCGAGGCAGAAGGTCTCGTCGGGGGAACCGGGGCAGACCATGGCGCGCGCGGTGCCGTAGAACGCCGCCAGGGCGGCGGCCCCACGGCGGGGGTGGAACACCACCGGTCCGCGATCGTCGGGCGAGTCGGGCTGTTCGGATCCGAAGACGTGGAGCTTCGCGCCCGAGGCGATCAGGGGCGCGGCGCTGCGCCAGAGCCGCAGCATCCGGTCGAGGCCGCGCTGGGGCTGGGAGGCGTAGACGAAGTCCCGGCTCCGGCCCCGCGTCGGCTCGGGCGTCAGGAAGACGGGCGAGACGCCGTGCGGGACGACGTGGCGGCGCCGGAAGGGATAGAGCGGCGACATGTTCCGCGCCGCGAGGGTGCCGACGAAGACGGCCTCCGGCCGCAGGGACAGGAAGGGCAGGAGGTAGCCCTTCCGCACGGACTTCTCGACAATCAGCGGATTGTGGACCCAGACGATGCCGCGCCGGCCCGGATGGGCGCGGAGCGGGCGGGGGTCGTTGCTGGTGACCACCGCGTCGGCCTCGCAGGCCGCCGCCTCGCCGAGGGGGATGTTGCGGACGCCGTCCCGCTCCACCGTCCCGCTCCGGCGGGTGGCCAGGGTCACCGCCCAGCCCCGTCGGGCCAGGGCGCGGGACAGGGCGATGTTCGTGCTCTCGATCCCGCCGAGGCCGATCGCGGGCGGCGTGTCGAGGCCGAAGGCCACCGGCGTCGCGCAGATGAACAGGACCCGACGCATCGACATCTCCAGGGATCGCGTGTCCGGCCGGTCAGAGGCCGAGGCTCCGGGCCTGCTGGCCGAGCCAGGAGGTGGGCGGCGGGGGAGCGTCCCGGCCGATCGACCAGAGCTTGCCGCGCCAGGCATGCACCGAAACCGTCTCGGGCCCGATGAGCGTGCGCGCCGCCCGGTCGTCCGCCTCGGTCAGGAGGTGGGCGTCGTCGTCGCCGAGGGGATAGAACACCGCCCGCGCCCGGGCATGGCCCTCCAGGCGGAGCTTGCGCACGAAGTAGGTGAGGGCGCGCGGGCCGATCGCCAGGCGCTCCGGGTGGAACGGGATGCGCTTGCCGACCAGCAGTTCGAGGCGGCGCTTGACCCGGATGTGTCCGGTCGCCCAGGGCGCCCGGATCGGCACCGTCGAGATCGCGTCCCAGTAGCGGGTGACGAGCTCGGACTCCGGGGGGGCCGACAGGATCGCGTTGTTGAGGCGGCTCGCGTTGAGCCAGCCGAACAGGTACTCGGCCGCGCCGGCGGGCGTCTCGAGGGGGCGCTGGAAGACGCAGTCGAGGTCCGACCAGATGCCCTTGCCGTCGCGGATCAGGCTGAGGCGCAGGTAGTCGGCGTAGAAGGCGAGGACCCCGCGGCTGCGATAGAGATCCGCCATGACGTTGGGGCCGATCCCCTCGCGGGCATCGATCACCGAGCCGGGCAGCCCCTGCGCGCGCAGGGCGGCGACATCGTGCGCGTAGATGTGGAGCGGGTGTCCGGCCGCGACGATCGAGGCGGCGCTGAGCCGTTCGAGCCAGGTCACCGGCCCTTCCCAGTAGGTGACGATGGTCCTCGGTGGCGTTCGCTCGGGCGCAACGGGCATGGCCGCGGATCGACTCATTCCCTCTCATGCCCTTCCGTCTCGCCGCCGCGCGGCCTCGGTTCCCCGGGGCTGCTCTATCGCGGCCCCTCCGGCGCGACCACCGCTAAATCCGGTCCGGATCACGGGGAGGCCAGGATCCGCTCCCGCAACGGGGCATCCGCGTAACCGTCGGGGGGCAGGCCGTTGGCGGCCTGGTAGGCACGGATCGCCGCCCGCGTCCGGGGGCCGATCTTGCCGTCGGCGCCGCCGGCCGGAAACCCGCGCTCGGCGAGGCGCAGCTGCAGCGCCCGGACGTCGCCGGTACTGGGCATCACCGCGTCGCGCGGCCAGTCCCGGATGAAGCCCGGCTCGCCGCGCAGGCGGTCGGACAGGTGCGCCACGCTGAGCGCGTAGGCGAGGGCGGTGTTGTAGCGCAGGATGACCCGGAAGTTGGGCTGGAGCAGGAAGGCTGGCCCGCGCGCGCCCGCCGGCAGAACCAGCGTCGCCGGGCCGCCCGCCTCCGCGAGCGGCTGGACCGGGATCACGCCGCGGTCGCGCCAATCCGCGAGGCTGCGCTCCGTGGTCTCGTCGGCCAGGGCGAGGTCGAACCCCTCCGGCAGCCGGGCCTCGCTGCCCCAGCGCGCGCCGGAGCGCCAGCCCATCGCCACGAGGTAGTTGGCCGTGGAGGCGAGGGCGTCCGGCACCGAGGTCCAGATGTCGCGCCGGCCGTCCCCGTCGAAATCCACCGCATAGGCCTGGTAGACGGTCGGCATGAACTGGGTGTGGCCCATGGCCCCGGCCCAGGATCCAGTGAGCGGCCCGGGGGGCGCCTTGTCCAGGGCCTGGATTTCCAGGGCGGCGATCAGCTCCGCGCGCCAATAGGGCGCCCGCGCCGTCTCGGTGCAGGCCAGCGTCGCCAGAGCGCGCAGGACGGGACGGACGATCCCGGGATCCTCGAGCACGCTGCCGTAGGTCGATTCGACCCCCCAGAAGGCCGCCAGGACGAAGCGGTCGACGCCGTATCGGGCCTCGATGGCATCGAAGGTCGCGGACCATTCCGCCAGCTTGCGCCGGCCTTCGGCGATCCGCGCCTCGGTGAGGTTGGCATCGAGGTAGGACCAGATCGGCGTCACGAATTCCGCCTGGGCCTGCGGCGCGGCGGCCACCTCGGAATCGGGGGAGAGGGCGCGCAAGCCGTCCGCCACCCGCGCAGGAACGCCACGCGCCTCCGCTTCGGCGGCGATCGCCCCGGTGCACAGCCCGAAGGCGCGGGGTTGCGCCTCGCCCCCGGATGCGGCACCCGCGGCGGGGGCCGCGGTCTCGGCCGACGCGGTACGGCCCGCCTCCGGAAGCAGGAACAGGGCGGCCATGAGAGAGATCGCGGCGGCAGGCCCGCGCAAAACCCCGGAGCGTCGCTGGCGGCACCACATGCGGGTCGTCTCCTCTCCTCGTTCCGTCGGGAGCCTAGCGTCGCCGATCGGAGGGCGGAAGCGGTCCCTGGCGACGCCTCGCTCCCCGCGGACCGCCGCGTGATCGGGACGCGCCTGCCTGGCCGCGGCACCCACCGGCCGTTGCGAAGCCGGCGCTGCGCGTCCACGATCGGGCGAGGGAGGAACGTTATGCGTTGCCGGAACCGGCGTGATCGCCCGCGAGGCGGCCGATGCTGATCGCGCTGCTACTGGTCGTGGGCGGGATCGCGATCGGCTTCTGCAGCCGGGTCATGACCGCCGTCGGATTGTCCGGTCTCGTGGTCGTCCTGTCGGTCGTGGTCTGGATCGCCCGGGGCGACGCCTCTGGCATCGGCGGCCTCGTGCTGCTCGCCCATCTCAGTGCCCTGCAAAGCGGCTACCTGCTCGGCGCCTATCTGCGCGTCCGCGCCGACGACCCCTGACGGCGCGGCGGCCTCACCAGAACCAGACCGCCGTCTCGCAGAGCGCCAAGATCGGCCACCACAGAAGCAGGGCCGTCGCGCAGGAACCGAGCACCAGCGCCAGGGGCGGGCGCCGGTTCGGACCAGGACGGCGTGTCTTGATGCGGAACATGATCGATGCGGCCCGGGACAGTTCGACGTTCGTCTAGGGCTGAACTGCAGGGTCCGGACCGTCCCGGCGGCGAGGTCGACGCGACGGCGCGGCGCTGTATTCGGACATCTCTGCGTAACCAAACGCGGGGAAGTGATGTCCGTGGCCTGGTTCACAAGCAAAATTGCCGCAATGTGGCTCGACTCACGGCCGCGTTTGCCGCCTTGCTCCGCGCAAGGGGTCACCATCGATCCGTGCGGCCCCGGGGCGGCGCCGCACGGCCAGGGAGTTTTGACATGATCGGACGTGGGTATCGGACGCCGTGGCTCGCGGCGGCCTTCGCGGCGCTCGTCTGTGCGACGGGCGGGGCGAACGCGGCGCAATGCGGCAACAGCGCGGCCGGCTTCGAAGCCTGGAAGCGGGAATTCGCCGAGGAGGCGCGCGGCCGGGCCAGCGCCGCGAGCCTCGCCGCCCTGATGGGCACGTCCTACTCGACGGCGACGATCTCGGCCGATCGCGGCCAGAAGAGCTTCAAGCTCTCGCTGGACCAGTTCCTGGCCAAGCGCGGCGGCAACACCATCGTATCCCGCGGCCGCGCCCTCAAGGCCCAGAACGCCGCCCTGTTCGACTCGATCGAGCAGCGCTACGGCGTGCCGCCGGGTCCGCTCCTGGCGATCTGGGGCATGGAGACGGGCTTCGGCGCGGTGAAGGGCAACGTGAACACGCTCTCGGCGGTCGCGACGCTGGCCTACGATTGCCGCCGCTCGGCCTACTTCACCGACCAGCTCTACGCCGCCCTCACCCTGGTGGATCGCGGCGTCCTGACCGCGAGCACTCGGGGCGCGGCCCACGGCGAGGTCGGCCACACCCAGTTCCTGCCCAAGAACGTCCTGAACTATGGCGTCGGCGGCAACCTCGACAGCTCGGCCAACGCCCTCAACTCCACCGCGAACTTCCTCAAGGGCCATGGCTGGCGCGCGGGCGCCGGCTACCAGCCGGGCGAGCCGAACTTCGCCGCCATCCAGGGCTGGAACGCCGCCTCCGTCTACCAGCGCGCCATCGCGCTGCTCGGCGAGCGCATCGACGGCCGCTAGCGGCCCGGTCCGCGCTCCGCGCCCCGGCGCGGAGCGCGTCCGGCCTCAGGGCCGCAGCCCGGCGACGTCGTCGCTGCAGAGCATCAGGTCGGTCGCGCCCGCCACGAGACCGGCGACGGCGCGCAGGTCCTGCGGCTCGCGCGGGCTCGCCGCCACGCGGCCGGCATCGCGCTTGAGGGCGCGGTTGCAGCCGCAGGAGGGCAGGCCTCCGTCGGGCGTGCAGGCATCGTGCCTGCGGCACGCGGCATCCAGCGCGTCGATCGGAGCCACATCCATGCCGTCGTTGCCGGGGCCGCAATAATGCCCGTGCATGAGCAGGGTCGGGCGCGGCGTCTGACCGGGACCCGTTAGGTCCTGGGCGGCGAGGGGCGTGGCGAGGCTGAAGGCTCCGAGAAGCAGGGCGAGCGTCAGGGTCCGCATGGCGGGTCTCCGGTCAGGGGATGGGGTCGGGAAATCGCGGGGTTCGAGCCCGCCGGACGCGTGGCGGCACCGACCGTGGAATCGGGCGGACGCGGGCGCGGGGCTGCGCCCGAAGGCGGCAGGATGCGACGCGCTCAGGTCGGGGAAGCGCGTCGGATGAGCGCCCGGACGCGGTCCGGCCCGGCGGTTCCGATGGTCGGCGATGCGAAGGTCATGGTGTCACGGTCCCGCGTCTTGGCAGGACGGATCGGACGCGGGCCGCACGCGCTGGCCGCATCTGCCGTCCGGTAGACCCCTCGGGCGTTACAACCGGATCGGAACCGCTGCGTTCCATAGTTTTCGCAGAGCCTCCGGTCCGGACCGGCGAACGTTGGCCAGGCTCACGCCTGCAGGCGGGCATGCGCAGCTGACCCTGACAGGTCAGGAGAGGTCCAAGCCGGGCACCGTGCCGGACTGAGCGCCCTTCCGCCGCGATCAGGAAACGCAATCGTTCCTTTTCCCGGCCATCCTCAGCAGGCTGCGACGTTCACCGCGAGGCCGCCCAGCGAGGTCTCCTTGTACTTCGCCTGCATGTCGTGGCCGGTCTGGCGCATGGTCTCGATGACCTCGTCGAGGCTGACGCGGTGAATCCCATCGCCGCGCAGGGCCAGGGACGCGGCCACCACCGCCTTGTTGGCCCCGAAGGCGTTGCGCTCGATGCAGGGGATCTGCACCAGCCCGCCGATGGGATCGCAGGTCATGCCGAGATGGTGCTCCATCGCGATCTCGGCGGCGTTCTCCACCTGGGCCGGGCTGCCGCCGAGGAAGGCCGCGAGGCCCGCCGCTGCCATCGCGGCCGCCGAACCGACCTCCCCCTGGCAGCCGACCTCGGCGCCCGAGATCGACGCGCGGGTCTTGATCAGGCCGCCCACCGCCGCGGCCGTGAGCAGGAATTCCCGGGCGCGGGCCTCCGACCAGTCGGGGCAGAAGTCCCGGGCGTAACGCAGGACGGCCGGCACGATCCCGGCCGCGCCGTTGGTGGGCGCCGTCACCACCCGTCCGCCCGCCGCGTTCTCCTCGTTCACCGCCAGCGCGTAGAGGCTGATCCAGTCCACGATCTCGTGGGCGGCGCGCGCATTGCGCAGGCGCCCGGCGGTGAGGTCCTCGTGCAGCCGCTTGGCCCGCCGGCGCACCTTGAGGCCGCCGGGCAACTCGCCGTCCTGGCGCAGACCCCGGTCGATGCAGGCGAACATCGCGTCGCGGATGACGTCGAGGCCGGCCTCCACGGCATCGGGCGTGCGGGTGCCGCACTCGTTGGCGAACTGCACCTCGGCGATGGTCCGGCCCTCGGCGACACAGAGGGCGAGGAGGCCGGCGGCACTGGCATAGGGCAGGGGGCAATCCGCCTCCGCGCCCGCCCCCCCTTGCGCCTCCGCCTCCGTCACCACGAAGCCGCCGCCGATGGAGTAGTAGATCTCGCTGTCGCGGATCGCCCCGGCGGCATCGAGGGCGCGAAAGCGCAGGCCGTTGGTGTGCAGGGGCAGCACGTCGGAAAAGTTGAACGCGAGGTCCGCGGCCGGGTCGAAGGCCGGGCCCGCGGGGGCCAGCCGCTTCTCCGCACCGAGGGCCGCGACGAGGCCGGCCACCCCGTCCGGGTCGACGGATCGGGGGTCGTGGCCGAGGAGCCCGAGGAAGATCGCCGTGTCGGTGCCGTGCCCGCGTCCCGTCCAGGCCAGGGAGCCGAAGATCTCCGCCTGGATGCGGGCGAGCCCGGGCAGCCCCGCGGTCCGGGCGCGGAAGCGGAGCGCGGCCAGCATCGGGCCGACGGTGTGCGAGCTCGACGGGCCGATCCCGATCTTGAAGAGGTCGAAGGCGCTGATCATCGGCTCTCGCGTTCCGGATGGGACCGACGCCCGGGCCGGAGCGCCGCCACCGCTCTTCCACGCTGCGGGCGGGCGCCGGCCGGGAGGCGGCGCCCCGCCTGATACACCGCCGGGCCCGGGCCGCGCATCCTGAATTCGCGCCGCTGCCGACCCAGGGCCGCGCGGTGGAATCCCGGCGGATCAGGCCGCGGCGCGGTCTAAATCGGTCCGGTCGGCGGCCGAGGCCAGGAGCTCGGCGACCAGGGCGACGAGTTGATGCCCGTGATAGGGCGTGCGCAGGCACAAGGCCCCCGGCTCCAGGGTCTCGCCGTCGAGCTGGCGAAGGGAGCGGGCGGTGTAGACGACGCCCACCGCCGGATCGAGACAGCGGGCCACGCCGGCGAGCGAAAGGCCGTCCACCGTGTCGCGCACGTCGGCATCGGTCACCAGCACGTCGACGCGGCGCTCGCCGGTCTGGGCGAGGAGCAGGCTCTCGACCTCGCCGGCCGTGCGCGCGCCGAGCACCGCGTAGCCCGACATCTCCAGGCAGCTCGTGGTGATGGAGCGGGTCAACTCGTCTCCGGCAAGGAGAACCACGAGCGGTTGGCGGAACGCGGGCATCATGCGTGAACTTCCTGGGTAAACCGATCTCGCGCGCTTCGGCTTTCAAGTGGACGGTGGTTCGACGGTAGGATCGATCAATTAACGCGTCCTTAAACGACCGGTTTCACGAGGCAATATCGATTTGCTCGACAAGCACACAAGTTCGGCAATTTGGAGGAAATGCCCGCCTTATCAGCATCGACCTGCCTGAAAAGATAGCGCCCCAAGCAGGTCGGCCGCGTCGACTGGATTTTATACCCGATGGCCGCCTGGAATCAGGGCATCGCCGGGGTGAAAACCGGACGGCTCCGCTCTCCGCAGTCCTCCGCTTGCCCCAGACCCGGGCCGGGCGGGCAATCCCGCCTCGCGCTCGGGCCCACGACGCAAACCTTCGGCCAGCGCCCGCGATCGGGGAAGGAGCTTTTCCGTCCGGGCCGAAAAAAGCCGTTCGCTTCCTTTGACGCGCAATCAATACCAAGCAATCTTAAGAACAGAACGACGAACCCAAACACAGATCTGGGCAAGGCCAGCATTCACGAGCATGTGAACGCTCTGGTTTTTGTATTCAGTCCGTCAACCGATCGACATCGGGCGCACTCCGTGCGCCCTGCCGGAACGCGCGGCCCGATCAACGCAGGGGTGGGAACATGGCCTTTCAAACAGGAACTCGCGACGGCAGCGAGCCGATCCGCTTCGCCTACTGGGTGCCCAACGTCTCGGGGGGCCTCGTCATCAGCAAGATCGCCCAGCGCACGAGCTGGGACGCGCCCTATAACCGACGCCTCGCGCAGATCGCGGAGGAGGCCGGGTTCGACTACGCCCTCACGCAGATCCGCTTCACGGCCGGCTACGGTGCCGAGTACCAGCACGAATCCGTCGCCTTCAGCCACGCCCTGCTGGCGGCCACCTCCCGGCTGAAGGTGATCGCCGCCCTTCTGCCCGGGCCCTGGAACCCGACGCTCGCCGCCAAGCAGATCGCCACCATCAGCCAGATCACGGAGGGGCGCATCGCCATCAACGTGGTCTCGGGCTGGTTCTCGGGCGAGTTCCGCGCCATCGGCGAGCCATGGCTCGACCATGACGAGCGCTACCGCCGCTCGGAGGAGTTCATCCGTGCCCTGCGGGGAATCTGGACCCAGGACAACTTCACCTTCCGGGGCGATTTCTACCGCTACAGCGACTACACCCTGAAGCCGAAACCCGCCGATCCGCAGCCCGAGATCTTCCAGGGCGGCTCGTCCCGGGCGGCGCGCGACATGGCGGCCCGCGTCTCGGACTGGTACTTCACCAACGGCAACACGCCCGAGGGCATCCGGGCCCAGGTCGACGACGTCCAAGCCAAGGCGCGCGCCAACGGCCACGCGGTGAAGGTGGGCGTCAACGCCTTCGTCATCGCCCGCGACACCGAGGAAGAGGCCCGCGCCGTCCTCCAGGAGATCATCGACCAGGCCGACCCGGACGCCGTGAAGGCCTTCGGGCACGAGGCGAAGAACGCCGGCAAGGCCTCGCCGGAGGGCGAGGGCAACTGGGCCAAATCGAGCTTCGCGGACCTCGTCCAGTACAACGACGGCTTCAAGACCAATCTGATCGGCACGCCGGATCAGATCGCCGAGCGCATCGTGGCGCTGAAGGCGGTCGGCGTCGACCTCGCCCTGCTGGCCTTCCTGCACTTCCAGGAGGAGGTCGCGTATTTCGGCGAACACGTCATTCCGCGCGTCCGCGCCCTGGAGGCGGCGCGCCGCGAACAGGCGCAGGCGGCCTGAGCCGAGCCGGTCCCCGAACGCGCCCCCTGATCCGGAGACACCCCATGAACATCGCCGTCAGTCCGCCCCCGCGGGACACCGATCGCTGGCCCGCCGGGGCACCTGGCCCCGAGCGCCCGGCCGCGCCGGCCCACGTCATCCGCGACGCAGCCGAGGCCCTGCGCGTCGCCCACGCCCTGGCGGCGACGTTCCGGGTCGGCGCCTCCGAGCGCGACCGCACGGGGCGCCGACCCCTGGCCGAGCTCGACGCGTTCTCGCAGAGCGGCCTGTGGTCCATCAACGTGCCGCGGGCCCATGGCGGGCCGGGGCTGTCCTACGGGACCTTGGCGCAGGTCATCGCCATCGTCTCGGCCGCCGACCCGTCGATCGGGCAGATCGCCCAGAACCACCTCGGCATCGTGGCGGCGATAGACACGGTCTCGGACGAGGCTCAAAAGGCCCTGCTGTTCGGCCTCGTCCTGGCCGGCACCCGGTTCGGCAACGCCTTCTCGGAGATCGGCACGCCGCGCGCCGCCGACTTCGAGACCCACTTCGTGGAGGACGGCGACCACGTAGTGGTGCACGGCACCAAGTTCTACGCCACCGGCGCGCTGCTGGCCCACCTCGTGCCCATCGTGGCCCTCGATGGCGAGGGCCGGGCCTGGTACGCCATTGCCGAGCGCAACGCGCCGGGACTCACGGTGATCGACGACTGGTCGAGCTTCGGCCAGCGCACCACCGCGAGCGGCACCGTGCGGATCGACGGCGTGCGCGTGCCGAAAACCCACCTAGTGCCGGCCTGGAAGGGCTACGCGCAGCCGAGCGCCGACGGGGCGATCTTCCAGATCATCCAGGCGGCCGTGGATGCGGGCATCGCCCGGGCGGCGCTCGCCGAGACCATCGACTTCGTGCGCACCAAGTCGCGCCCCTGGGTCGACAGCGGCCTGGCGCGCGCCTCCGACGACCCCCACACCATCCGCATCGTCGGCGACCTCACGATCCGCCTGCACGCCGCCGAGGCGCTGCTCGACCGGGCCGGCCTCGCCCTCGACGCCGCCGTGGCGGCGCCGGATGCCGAGACGGTGGCGGCCGCGCAGCTCGCGGTGGCGGAAGCCAAGGTGCTCACCACCGAGGTGGCGCTCGGCGCCAGCAACACCCTGTTCGAGCTCGCCGGCACCCGCGCGACGCTGGCCGAGCACAATTTCGACCGGCACTGGCGCAACGCCCGCACCCACACGCTCCACGACCCCGTGCGCTGGAAATACGCGATCGTCGGCAACCACGCGCTCAATGGGGTGAACCCGCCCTTCCACGCGTGGAGCTGAGGCGGGACGCCGACACGCACCCTCCTCGACGACGCCCCCCCGACGCCCGATTCGGTGCGCCGGAGCGCGGACCAAGGCGCGGGTTCCACCGGGTGTCCGGCCCCGCACGCATGGGACCCGCCGGCACCCCATCGCGGACATCGTCCGCTCCGGGGGCGGGGTCCCTCAGGCGGAGCGCCGCGCCGCGGCCCCTTCCTCCGGATCGGGCGTCTGCCCAAGGCGGGCCTCGAGGGCCTCCAGGGTCCGGTCCAGGAGCGGCGACAGGCCGGCGATCTCCGCGTCCGTCGGGAGGACGGCGCTGGAGCGAGCCCTGCTCTCGATCTCTCCCAGCACCAGGCCCAGGGCCCGGCCACCGATGTTCAGGCTCATCGACTTCAGGCTGTGCGCCGCGCGCGCGATCGCCTCGGCATCGCCGCGGCTTGCCGCCGCCCGGAGGTCCGCGAGGGCCTTGGGCGCGTGGTCCCGATAGAGGCCGAGCACGCGGGCGCTGAAATCGCCGCCGGCCCGGGCCGCCATGTCGATCAACCCCGCGAGCACGTCCTCGTCCAAGAGGCCGTCCGCCTCCGGCTGGGGCGCGGCGTCGGGCGAGGGACGTCGCGGCGCGACCGCGGTCTCAGTCTCGGCCTCGGGCACGAGGAAGGCCGCCAGCGTGTCGGCGAGGGCCGCCAGGGTGAAGGGCTTGGCGAGCTTGGCATCCATGCCGGCCTCGCGCCAGGCCTCGGCGCCGGCCCCCACCACGTGGGCCGTGAGGGCCACGATGGGCGTGCGGACGCGGCCCTGCGCGATGGCCTCGGCCCGAATGGCCTCGGCCGCCGCGTAGCCGTCGAGGACCGGCATGCTACCGTCCATCAGGATGAGGTCGAACGCCCGGTCGCGACAGGCTTCGAGGGCCGCACGGCCGTCCTCGACCAGGGTGAGGGCGGTGACGCCGCAGCGAGCCAGGGCCTCGCGGGCGACCTCGCGGTTCACCGGGCTGTCGTCGGCCAGGAGGATGCGCGCGGCGGGGAATTGCGGCAGGCGCGTGCGGGCGGACAGGCGGGGGCCGGAGACGAACGGCGTCCCGCCGGCCAGCGCGTCCAGGGCGCCGCGCCACTCCTCCTGGACGACCGGCCAGCTGAGGAGGTGGTCGGCCAAGCCCGCCTCCAGGACCGGGGCCGCGGCGGCATCGCCGAGGCGCGCCAGGGCCAGGACCCGGCCCGGCCCGCTCGGGCGACGGCCCAGGGCCAGGATCGTGGCCGCATCCGCGATCCAGTGCGCCGCCCCGGCCTCGGCGGCCTCCGCCGGAAGGCAGGTGAACCCGGCCTCGGCGAGGCGGAGCCCGAGGCACTCCCGCGTGGCGTCGCCCGACAGCGCGAGCACGATCCCGGCTCCGACCGCGTCGGTGCGCCGGACGAGGGTCGGCGCATCGGCGTCGCCCGCCTCCAGGGGCAGATCGGCCCAGAAGGTCGAGCCGGCGCCGATCTCGCTCTCGACGCCCATGCGGCCGCCCATGGCGAGGGCGAGGCGATGGGCGATCGAGAGGCCGAGGCCGGTGCCGCCGAAGCGTCGGGTGGTCGACTGATCGGCCTGCGCGAAGGCCGAGAACAGGGTGCCGACCTTGTCGGCCGGGATGCCGACGCCGGTATCCCGGACGCTGAGGCGCAGCATGCCGGCCGCGCCGCGCTCCAGCCGCACCAGGACCGAGCCGGACGGGGTGAACTTCAGGGCATTGTTGACGAAGTTGCTGAGGATCTGGCCGAGGCGCACCGGATCGCCGATCACGTGGCGCGGCACGTCCGGCGCCACGTAGGCGGCGAGGTCGAGGCCGTTCTCGACGGCCTTCTCGGCGAAGAGCGAGATCACCGTGTCGACGACCTCGGACGGATCGACGGCGATCCGCTCCAGATCGAGCTTGCCCGCCTCCACCTTCGCGAAGTCGAGGATGTCGTTGATGATCGCCAGCAGGCTCTGCCCGGAGCGGGCGACCACCTCGGCGTAGCGCTGCTGCCGCTGCGACAGGTCGGAGGCCGCCAGGAGTTCGGCCATCACCAGCATGCCGTTGAGCGGCGTGCGGATCTCGTGGCTCATGGTGGCCAGGAAGGTCGACTTGGCGGCGTTGGCGGCCTCGGCCGCCTGCTTGGCCTCGTGCAGGTCGGCGGTCCGTTCCGCCACGTCGGCCTCCAGGCGCTGCATGTGCTGCGCCAGGCGGGCATCGCGCTCCCGCACGGTGTCGAGGAGCGCGTTGAACGAGCGCGCCAGCACGCCGACCTCGTCGTCGCGCGCGATCACCGCGCCTTGCGTGTAGTCCTGCTCGATGCGGACGCGGTCCATGGTGCCGGCGAGCGCCGCGATCGGCTGGGTGATCCCCCGCTGGATAGCGTAGGAGATCGCGAAGCCCAGGACCATGACGAGGCTCGAGATCAAGGCCGAGGTCCGGAGCAGCGCCAGCAGACGGTCGTTGAGGTCGGCCAGGTCGGAGACGAGGATGAGATTGCCCACCGTCCGGCCCGCCTCCTCGACGGTCACCGCCACCAGGGCGGTCCGGCTGGCGAGGAGGGCCAGGGGCGACTGCCCCTTGCGCAGGTCGAAATCATCGGTGAGGCGGGCCGTGAGGCCCCGGTCCGCCAGGATCGAGCCGTCGGGCCGCTCGATGGCCGCATAGACCAGCTCGCTCCGCTCGGCCGCTCCGGGACTGCCGTCCGGGGTCTCGCCGTCGTTCGTCTCGCCGTTGAGGATCCTGGCGTCGCGGGTCTTGCCGATGGCGTTCAGGACGCGGGCCGCCGCCGCCTCGTCCCCGGCCGCCGTGGCCCCCGCGCTCGCCGCCGCGAGCACGTTGGCGATGGCGACGAGGGCATCCCGCTTGTCGTCGGCGTAGCGGTTCACCTCCTGCCAGAGCGAGAGCAGCGTTCCGGCCAGGAAGGCGATCGCCACGGAAGCGCACATCGCCAGGGCCAGGCGTCCGGCCAGGGTGCGCTGCCGACCCGGACGCCGGGCGGACGGACGGGTTTCGCGGGACGGGTCGGGCGCGTGCCGGGAATCGGTCATGGTCGCGCCAGCGTACCGGCTGTTGGTTGGAAGGGTCTTAATCGTCCACCGAGCGCACAGTCGCGTCACGGCCGGAACGGGCCCAGAGGCACGAATTCGGCCAACCCCATCCGCAACCAGTGCGAGTACCGAAAGTCCCGCAGCGCTCAGGCGCTGAACCTCTGCTTCCGGATTCGGTCATCGGGAGAGACGATCCCTCACAAACTCCCGGTGGTGCGGCGGCGAATGCGTCGATGCATTCAGGGCGGGAAACCTTTTAGGCTGGCTTGCCGGAATCTTAAGGGCTCGGCGCTAGACCAGGGCAGGGCTGCCGACGCCCCCTCGAACGCGTTCCGATCGGCCGCCCGATCCGTATGCCGCCCCTCCCCATGTGCGATCCCGCGAAACCCGAACCTGCAAATGCCGAACTCGCAAATGTCGAACTCGCAGGTCCTGATCGCGCGAGTCCTGATCCCGCGAGTCCTGAGCTCGCAAATCCCGAGCTCGCAAGTCCCGAGCTCCCAAGTCCCGATCGCGTCGTCGCGGGTCCCGGCCGCTCACCCGGCGACGGAGGCGGGAGGCGCCTGCGCATCGTCCCGGCACGATCCGGTCCGCAGCGGTTCGGGCAGGATCAGTCGGGCGCCATGGCGGTCGAATTCGCCCTGGTCCTGTTTCCGCTCTGCATCCTGATCTTCTTCGTCCTCGAGAACGCGCTGGTGTTCTGGGTCACGTCCGCGCTGGACAACGGCCTCGATGCCTCGATGCGGCAGTTCTACGTCCAGTCCGGCGCCTCGGCGACCTCGCTCCTCGACGCCGTGCGCAGCGAGGTCTGCCGCCAGGTCAATCCGTTCGTCCGCTGCGAGAATCTGAAGATCGACATCGGAGTCTACGACAGCTTCACCCGGATCGACCGGACCAGCCCCATCGACCCCGCCTCGGGGACCTGGCGGGCGAATTTCGGCACCCAGCACGGCTGTCTCACGAAGGGCAGCGTGGTGGTGGTCCAGGCCGCCTTCGCGCAGCACACGTTCCAGAAGTTCGGCGTCGTGAAGACCCAGTTTCAGGACGGAAGCTGGCTCATCAACGCCACGTCCGTGCTGCAGCTGGAGGGTAATTCCACCGGCGGCAGCGGCTGTTGAGCCATGCTGGCCGCGCGCCTCCGCTCCGCGATCGCGATCCGTCGGATGGGTGTGCGAGCCGCCGCGGGCTTCGCGCGGGCCGAGGACGGCGTCGCGATCGTCGAATTCGCCCTGATCGTCCCGGTGCTGCTGCTCATCTACTTCGGGACCGTGGAGATCACGAGCGTGATGCGCAACGTGCGCAAGGTCGACATCCTGTCCCGCACCATCGGCGACACGCTCTCCCAGCGCACGATGCCGACGGCGGATGAGGTGAACGACGTGTTCCAGGTGGGACCCATCGTGCTCGCTCCCTTCGATGGCACCGGGCTGCAGATGACGGTGAGCGCGGTCGGGGTGGTGGGCGACACCGAGACGGGCCCGCTGCAGATCTGTTCCAGCGTGGCCGCGGCGGGATCGCCGGTCCGCACCGCCGGGGCGCCGGCCCCCGTCGCCGTCGCCGACAGCCTGCAGCCGAAGGGGACGCGCCTGCTGCTCGTGGAGATCAGCGTCCCCTACAGGCCGGTGACCGGCTCCTCCCTGTTCAGCGATGGCGGCCCGGGCTTCGTCATCACCCGCAGGACCCTATGGCCGGTCCGGTACGGACGGCGCTACGCGAGCATGAGCCCCGAGGTCGTCCTGGGCAACGGCGCCTCCTGCCCGCCGCGCTGAGCGGCCGGCCCGGTCGAGTGCAGGAGCCGGGGGCCGGGGGCCGGGGGCCGGGAGCCGATTGCGCTCGACCTACTGCGTGAGCTGCGTGTCGGCCGAGCTCGGTCCGACGCCGGCCGGCACGGGCACGTCGGTGCTGCCGTAGCGGGCGTTCAGCATCAGGTTCGGGCCGTCATAGAGATTGATCGTGCGGGCGATGATCACCGTGTAGGCCGACTGGTCGGCCACCGGCTTCTTGGAATCGATGATCAGGCGTCCGAGGGGCAGGTAGATGGTCCCCAGGAGCGTGCGGGCGTTGTCGCTGATGATGCGGTACTCGCGCAGGGCGACGAACCCCCCGGGCGCGGGCTTGGGCTTGCCCTTGCCGCTGAGGGGCGGGGGCAGGGTGGCCGGAATGGTCGCGTTGCGGTCCTCGAAGAACAGCAGCCCCGCCAGGAGGCCGTCCTTCGGCGCGGTGAGGCTGACGACGCTCTTCTCATCGAAGAGCAGGCCGCCGCGCACGCCGGTGAAGTAGAAGCCCGTGTTGACGCCGCTCAGGCTGGCGCCCTTGTCGACGACGAGGGGGCCGTCCTTGAGGATGTAGATCCCGGGCTGCAGCGTCACGGTCGCGCCCTTGGTGAGGTGCAGGCCGCCGCAATAGGTGCCGGGCTGCAGGGTGACGATCCCGCTCACGACGTTGACGCCGTAGGTCGGGTCGTCGATGCCGTCGACGAACTTCTTCGGATCGACGAAGAACCCGAGGCTGACGCAGGAGCCCGGCGTCGGGCCCTGCCGGTCGATCAGGGGATCGCGCAGGGCGGGGCACCCGGTGGCCGGCGGCGGCGTGAAGTTGGCGCCCGACCCGGAATAGCCCCCGGCCGAGCAGGTGGAGAGGGCGGTGGCCACCGCCGCGTTCTCGNGGCACCCGGTGGCCGGCGGCGGCGTGAAGTTGGCGCCCGACCCGGAATAGCCCCCGGCCGAGCAGGTGGAGAGGGCGGTGGCCACCGCCGCGTTCTCGCCCTGGATGCCCTCCGGGTTGGCGGAGTTCGAGTAGAGCGAGCAGTCGGTGGCGGTGATGCGGGCCGCGCTCTCCAGGTGGAAGGCGCCCATCGCCTGACGATCGAGGGCGAGCAGGCACAGCCGCGTGGTGCCGGCGAGCTTCGCCGTCGAGGTGACGCTCACCTCCAGGCTCGGGGTATTGAGGAGCTTGCCGAAGGACAGGGCGACCTGCTCGGTGAGCGTGAGGCGGACACCGGAATGGTTGTTGAGCACCTCCGCCGTCACGGCCGGGGGCGCCGCGCTGCCGCTGCGGGCCTGGGCCAGGGCCATGGCCTTGGCGGTGCGGAGCGCCGCCGCGTCGTCGGCATTGGCGAGCTTGAACTGGTTGACGCCCGCGATGCTGCCGCTGTCGGCGGCACGCTGGAGCTCGGCCCGCCGCTTGACCAGGGAGGCGTAATCGATCGCCACGGCGCTCAGGCCGGTCAGGATCGGAAACAGGAGGGCGACCAGAACGAGGACGCCGCCACGTTGGTCCGTGCGGAAACCGGCAGCAAGCTGGGCGGTGTGGAGGGGAGTCATGCCGCTACGCTTACAAGGGACGGGTTACCGACCTCCTGAAACCGTCCCGGAAAAATCACCGTGTTCAGCCGAAGACGGGATCAAGGTTAAGGTCACGGAGTAGAATCCCGGAGTCTTCCTGAAGGTCAGCGCCGCGCCACGACCTGTCCGGTTCAGCGCGTACGAGATTTCAGGAAGGCTTCCACGCAGGCCGGATCGAAATGACGCCCGGCCTCAGCCTGGAGATGGGCCAACGCCTCCGCGTGCGACCACGCCGTCTTGTACGGCCGATCGGAGGTCAGGGCATCGTAGACGTCCGCCACGGCCACGATCCGTCCCGACAGGGGAATGGCCTCCCCGCGGAGGCCGGCCGGATAGCCGCCGCCGTCCCAGCGCTCGTGATGGGTGGCCGCAATCTCCGCCGCGAGGCGGACCAGGCGCGAGTCGCTGCCTTCGAGGATGCGACGACCGCGCTCGGCATGCGCCTCCATCGTCCGGCGCTCGTCCGCGGACAGGCGTCCGGGTTTCAGCAGGATGGAATCCGGAACGCTGAGCTTGCCGATATCGTGCATGGTGGAGGCCAGGCTGAGCTGTTCCACGTCCTCCGCGGCAAGGCCCAATCCCTCGGCGATCCGGGCCACATATTCGGCGACCCGCGCCACGTGGTTGCCGGTCTCCGAGTCGCGATGTTCGACGGCCTTCATCAGCAGGCTGATGATCTCACGCTCGCGGGCGACGATGAGGGCGGTGGCGGCCTTCACCTCGCGATCGAGCGAGCCAGGCCGCGCGGTCGATCTGCGCCAGGCGCGCCTGGTTGAGGGCCAGCAGATTCGAGACACGGGCGCGCACTTCGACCGGATCGAAGGGCTTGGCGAGGAAATCGGTGGCGCCGGCGGCCAGAGCGTCCCGGCGCAAGGCGCGCTGGTCCAGGCTCGTCACCATGATCACCGGCACGTGCTCGAAGCCCGGGATGTCGCGGGCGGCGCGGATGAACTCGATGCCGTTCATGCCCGGCATCTCGAAGTCGGAGATGGCAACGCCGATCGCGGCCGGATTCTCGCGGACGAACGCCAGGGCATCGGCGGGCTGGAGGAAATCACGGGCCGTGCCGCCGGGCAGGTCGCGAAGGGCCTCCACCATCAGCATGTTGTTGAGGGGCGCATCATCCAGGATGAGGACGAACATCAGAGCAGCCTTGGTTCAACACGCCTCGCGGAGGCCTTCCTTTACCGGAGGGTGTGCCGCCGGACCTTTAACGAAACAGCCCGGGCCGCTCGACCCGTGTCCGGGGGAAGCTTGCTCTGCGGCGCTCGCCCAAGCAATATCCTCTCTCCCCAGTACGATCGCACGCCCCGCGATTCCGGTCGGCGTGACCTGCCGGCCTCGACGGCGGGTCCGCCCCCCCCGTGTGCGGCCGCACCAGCTGGACACGGAGCGATGCAGGGCGGCGTTTCGCCGGGCGGGCCTGCGCGGCTCCGGGCCCGAGGCGCGTCTTCGAGACCATCCTCATGGTTTTCGTCGCGGAATGCGACGAAGCGCGACGGTCTTCGAAAACCCGGACCGTGGATGTCGAGACCGCCCAGATGCTGGTAGGAGCGGCCCTGCTGGTGGCCATCGGCGCCTTCACCCTGGTCACGGTGGGCTGGACCCTGCGGGCCCTGCTGACCGACCTGCGGGCCGGCCGCGGCGAGCGGGCACGGATGTCCGCGGTGGATCGATCCGGGGACGCCAGCGCCCTTCGACGCGGGAAAAATCGGCCGTCTGTGTGCAAACACCGACTGGAGATCGCGCAGGCGTGATCCATGTGCTGGAGATGAACTTCATTCCACCGCATCGGCATCTTCAGGATTGTTCGGAGACCCACGCCGCCCGCATCCAGGCCGCGGCCCGCGCGGTCGCGGACCGCGCGGGCGAACGCGCCGATGCCCTCGACCGGGACGGCGGCTTTCCGGCCGAGGATATCGCCCACGCGCATCGGGCCGGGCTGCTCGCCGCGCCGCTGCCCGTGGCCCTGGGCGGTGCCGGCCTCGATGCCCCCGCGATGGCGCCGGTTCTCGCCGATGTCCTCGCGCAGATCGGGCGGGGCAGCCTCGCCCTGGGTCGCCTCTACGAAGGGCACGTCAACGCCCTCTCCCTGGTCCTGCGCTATGCGGCGCCGGCGGTGATCGAGCGACTGGCCGGGGATGTCCGTGCCGGACACCTGTTCGGCGTGTGGAATACCCAGCCCCAGGCCGGCGGCCTGAGCCTCGAGAAAGTCGGCGGCCTCAGCCTCGAGAACAGCGGCGGCCTCAGCCTGGAGAACGCCGGCGGCCTCGCACCCGCCGGGGATGCCTGGATGCTGAGGGGGGTCAAATCCTTCGCCTCCGGAGCCGGCTCGGTCACCCGCCCCCTGGTCACGGCGCGCCGACCCGACGGCCGCCAGCAGATGCTGGTCGCTGATCTCGAGGCCGGGACCCGGGCCGACCTGTCCGGCTGGCAGGCGCAGGGCATGCGGGCCTCGACCTCCGGTCTCCTCGACTTCACCGGCCTGCCCGCCGGCCCCGGTTGCTTCATCGGTGACCCGGACGACTACTTCGCGGAGCCGCACTTCTCCGGCGGCGCTTGGCGCTTCGCCGCGGTGCAGCTCGGCGGCATCGAGGCGGTGTTCGACGTCCTGCGGGGGCATCTGCGGTCCACCGGACGCGGCGGCGACCCGCATCAGGCGGCCCGCCTCGGCGAGGCCGCGATCGCGGTGGAGAGCGCCCGCCTCTTCGTGGCCCAGGCCGCCCGCCTCGCCGCCGACCCCGAGGCGGAGCCGGACCGGGTGATCGCCTACGTCAACCTCACCCGCCTCGCGGTGGAGCGGGCCGGCCTCGACGTGCTGGAGCGGGCCCATCGCTCCGTGGGACTGGCGGGCTTCCTCCGTCCGCATCCCCTGGAGCGCCTGGCGCGGGACCTGACGACGTACCTGCGCCAGCCCGGGCCCGACCGGGCCCTCACCAGCGCGGCGGCTCACGTCCTCGGCGATGTGCGACCGGCGGACCGGCTCTGGCGCGACCTCGCCGGGGCGCCGAGCCCCGACGAGGTTCCGGCCGATCTTTAGGCGGTGACGGTGATGAGACGCTCCCCGCAGACGCTGCCGCCGGATTACTTCACGGATCTCTACGCCGCGAACCCCGATCCGTGGGACTTCACCACCAGTCCCTACGAGCACGCCAAGTACGACGCCACCCTGGCGGCGCTGGGCCGCGAGACCTACCCGGAGGCCCTGGAGGTCGGGTGCTCGATCGGCGTGCTGACCCGCCGGCTGGCCGACCGCTGCGCGGGGCTGCTCGCCCTCGACGTGGCCGAGACGGCCCTCGATGCCGCCCGCGCCCGTTGTGCGGCGTGCCCCCACGTCGCGTTCCGGCGCGCCGCGGTGCCGGCGGAGTGGCCCCCCGGCCGGTTCGACCTCGTGGTGCTCTCGGAGGTGCTGTACTTCTTCACGCCGGACGATCTGGCCCGCATCGCCGAGCGCCTGGTGGCGGCCCTGAAACCGGGGGGCGAGGTCATCCTGGTCCACTGGCTCGGTGAGACGAACTTCCCCTTGAGTGCCGATGCGGCGGTGGAGACGCTGATCGATCTCACCCGCGGCGCCCTCGAACCCGACCGCAGGGGCCGCACCGAGCGCTATCGCCTCGACGTGCTGCGGGCGCCCGCGTGAGCCGGCCCCCGATGGTCGAGGAGCCGGGCCCGTCCCTGGTTCACCGGCACGCCGCCTGGGTGCGCCTGACCCATTGGCTCAACGCCGTCGCGTTCCTCGCCCTCCTGGCCAGCGGCATCGCGATCCTGCTGGCCTTGCCGCGGCTGTTCTGGGGCGAGACCGGGGCCAACGGGGCGCCGGCCGCCCTCGAGCTGCCGCTGCCGGTGAACCTCGAGCAGACGGGCTGGGGCCGCAACCTGCACTTCCTCGCCGCCTGGGTGCTCGTCCTCAACGGGATCGTCTACCTCATCGTGGCCTTCGTCGGCGGTCACTTCGCCCGCGACCTCGTGCCGGATCGCGATCAGCTGGCCCCGGGCCACCTCGCCCGCGAGATCGCCGACCACGCCCGCCTCAAGCCGGCGCGCGGGCGCGAGGCCCTGCGCTACAACGCCCTGCAGAAATTCGCCTATCTGGTCGTCCTGTTCGTGCTGTTTCCGCTGATGGTGCTGACCGGGTTGACCATGTCGCCGGGGGTCACGGCGGCCTACCCGGAACTCTTCGCCCTGTTCGGCGGCCGGCAATCGGCGCGCACCCTGCACTTCGCCGTCGCCTGCCTCCTCGTGCTCTTCCTCGTCGTCCACGTGGCCCAGGTCTTCGTCGGCGGGGCCGGCAACCTGATGCGGTCGATGATCACCGGACGCTTCCGGGTTCCCCCGGAGAGGGTCCGGGCGACCTTTGCGGAGCCCCCCGATGCGTGACCTCTCGCGCCGCCGCCTCCTCACCGGCTCGGGCAGCCTGATCGGCGCCGGCCTCCTCGGCGGCTGCGACGCCCCGGCGCTGTCGCGGCTCGCCACCCCCTACGACTGGAGCAACGGCCTGACCTTCGCGGTCCAGCGCTGGCTCCAGCGCCACCAGCCCCTGGTGCGCGAGTTCAAGCCGGAGGCGATCTCGGCGGTGTTCCCGACCATCAACACCACCGACCCGGACAACCCCGATTACCGGCGCTCGAAGGCGCTGGGTTTTTCCGACTGGACGCTTCCGGTCACCGGCCTCGTGGCGCGCCCGGGCGCCTTCTCCCTGGCCGACCTGAAGGCGATGCCGGCCCGCACCCAGATCACGCTTCATGCCTGCGAGCAGGGCTGGTCGGCCATCGGCGGCTGGACCGGCGTGCCCCTGGCCCACCTGCTGGCGCAGGTCGGGTTGCGGCCGGAGGCGCGCTTCATCGTGGTGCGCAGCGTCGACGGCTGGTGGGACAGCTACGACCTGTTCGACGCCCTCCACCCGCAGACCATCCTCGCCTATGGCATGAACGGCGACGCCCTGCCGGTGGCGCACGGGGCGCCGGTGCGCCTGCGGGTCGAGCGCCAGCTCGGCTACAAGAGCCTGAAGTACATCAGCGCCATCGAGGCCGTGGACCGGGTCGACGTGCTCGGCAAGGGGCGCGGCAGCATGGTCGCCGAGCTCGGCTTCCCCTGGTACGCGGGCATTTGATCTCACGCGGCGCGTGTATCCGGGCGCCACTGGACCGTATAGCGAGTTTCATCGCGCGTTGAACGGACAACCCTGTACGTCATCGCCAAGGCAGCATCGGACATCGGAAACATAACAAAACAGTTATCGTTACTCTCTGCGCCAATCCGATAACGTCGTGTTAAGCACGCAGTTGTTTCCTCCGGTCGGAATGCAAATCCGGACGGTCCCTCAACGATGCGCGTATCCCTGAAATCCATCCTGATCGGTTCGGCAACTCTGCTCGGCGTCGCCGCGGCGGGTCAAGGCGTGGTCAGCGTCGTGAAGCTCAGGGCGATCGAGCGCGAGGTGAACGAGGTCGCGACGAACTGGCTTCCCTCCGTCAACGTCGTGAACACGATCAGCACGGCGACGCGCGACGTGCGGGTGAAGCTGTACCGCTTCGTCGTGGCCTCCGAGACGCCGCAGGCGCTGGCCGAGAACGAGGCGGGCCTGAACACCGCCCTGAAGACCCTCGACGGCCTGCGCCGGACCTACGAGCCGCTGATCAGCTCCGCCGAGGAGAAGGCGCTCTACGACACCTTCGCGCCCCTGTGGTCGCGCTACACCGAGGGCCAGCAGAAAGTCATCGACCTCATGAAGGCCGGCCGCCAGGCCGACGCCCTGGCGCTCACCACCAGCGCCGCGATGGCCGACCTGAACAACGGCGCCATCCGGGCCCTGCAGCGGGCGGTCGACTTCAACCGGGAGGGCGCCCAGCGCAGCACCGCGCTGAGCATGGCCAGCGCCGGCTCGGCCATGCTCACGGCCTGGATCGCGATGGCGATCTCGGTGGTGGCGGCCCTCGGCGCGATGCTGTTCAGCCTGTTCGGCGTCGCGCGTCCGATCGAGCGCATGACGCGCACCATGGGCAGGCTGGCCGGAGGTGACACCGGCGTGGAGATTCCGTCCCGGACCCGCCGCGACGAGATCGGCGACATGGCCGCCGCCGTGAGCGTGTTCCGGGACAACCTGCTCCAGACCCGCAAGCTCGAGGCGGAGACGGTCCTGGCGCGGGCCGGGGCGGAAGCGCAGCGCCAGGCGGCGATGCGGGCGATGGCCGACAGCTTCGAAGGGGCGGTGGGCGGCATCCTCGGCATGGTGACGAGTTCGGCCACCGAGCTGCAGGCCACCGCCCAGAGC